>CAZUPG010000018.1:0-13716 GCA_964622085.1 uncultured Pirellulales bacterium
TGAACTGCAGTTGGCTGACGGGGCCGGCGAGTTCGTAGAGGCTTCCGATAAGGCCAAACTCGACGTAGTTGTTGTCGGCAATGTCATATCTGAAGTTGTTGCCATCGTTGTCCTCAAACTCGATATAGCCGTCGGCTTCAGATGATTCGCTTACATCCGTTATCCTGACGGCCTTTGAGAGGTTGCGGTTTAAGTGGTCTATCAGCACTCTGCCGTTCTGCAGTGCTTCAGCAGAGGCCTGTTTGGAATCCCAGCTGTTTCGTATGCTTCTAAATGCCGGCAATATGGCCGTAAGGATAACGCCCACTATAGCCAGAGCTATAATCATCTCCAGCAGTGTCATACCTACAGAAACACGAGTCCTATGATTCGACGGGTTCACCATCCCGAGCAATGTCGAGGGATTATTTGGGCGCTGCATTTCTTTTACCTCTATGACCCCGCACCTACTTTGAGATTACAACGTGAATCCCAGTATTTATGCTTAGAATCACAACCAAGCTTTATCTACTGGTTCAGCGATGCCACCTCAAAGTAGGTGCGGGGCTACTACCAGTATTTTCGGCATAAACTGAAGTCGTGTTTACCCCGTTAGAAAGAAAGCTCCGCCCTTCGGGCGGGTTCGCCTGGGTGCTGTTTGGCAGGGTAGAAAATACATAGCGCCAGTTAGGCTTAAAGCCCCATTTGAGCTTTCTAAAGGGGTTTATGTAAGTTTTGAATCACCGAACTCCTGTTCTTGCTTTCATAAGAAAACGCGGGAGCTGGAAGGAAACATTTCAACCAGCCAGGAAGTCCGATAACTTCATCCGCACCTACTTTGAGAAACGACCATTGAATAAGACTTAAAGCACTGTTTGCTAATCGAAACAAACATACTAATCGACCGTCAATTCTCAAAGTAGGTGCGGGATTGGATTAATCGGTCCACCTTCTTGCAAGGAGGGTAGTCAGAGTAACTTCGATTTCGCCGGCTGCGAGGGTGCTGTCGCCGTTGTGGTCGTAGCCGACCGAGACCGTTATCGTCTTAAGGGCGTCATTTGAATCATCTGCTATGTTACACAGGTATGAGCCGCCGAGAGATAAGTCGTCTTGAGCAAATTGGTTTGGGGCACCATCGTTGGTATAATGGTAGATTGAGTATGCCTTTATTTCATCGAGCTTGGCCTGTGCGAGGGTGAGACTGCGGGTTTTGCGTTCAATAATTGCGGTGTTAAGGTGGGCAGTGGTAAGAGCTTGTAGCATTGGAACTAATGCGATAACCAGCAGAACTGATGCGACAACGACCTCAGTGAGCGTGAGGCCGGATTCTCGTCTCTCGTCCCTCGTCTCTCGTCCCTCGTCTCTCGTTCTTCTTGTCAGTTTTCGGTGCATTTTACCGTGCCTGTTGCCGGAATAATAGTGATTGTAAAGGTTTTTCCTTCAGCAGAAACGGTTAGCTGGGTGCCGCCATCGCTGATGAGATTGCCCAGCGGGCCAAAGGTGAAGGGGCCGCCTTCACAGGTAACCTGTGGGTCTATCGTTTGTGAATCCACCGTTCCACCCTCAGGAGAGTTGTCGATGATTTGATAGCTCGATCCGTTTATGTTCAGCGTAAAGCCAGCTTGATTTGTTGCGGCATTGACGATTGCAAGTCTGCGTGTGCGGCGAAGGTCGGTAACAATTTTCCTGGCTTGGCAATCAGCCTTTTGCTTTGCTATGATTGCAAAGTTGAATCTCGGTATGGCGATGGCCGCCAATATGCCGAGAAATATAACTATTATTATCAGCTCGGTTAAGCTGTAGCCTTGTCTTGTCTTAGCCATATCTGTCAGATGTCAGAAATCAGATTTATATTTCTCTGTCTTCTGTCCTCTGTCACCTTTACCAGCCGGGGCAGTTGTCGCAGGTAATCTTGCCGTCAGCATCTATTGAGTAGCCCTCCGTGGTGTCAACCGGACAGTTCGGCTCGCCTTGTGGAAAATAATCCGTATCTGCGAATAAGACTGCCAGGGTCGGGGGAGTGGTGGTTTCGTTGTTTGCCATCCACAACTCAACCTGAGACTGAATCAAGTCAACATTGGTCTTGCAGGCCTTTTCCTTGGCACTTGTAGAGCTTGTTGCAACTCTTGGAATAGCAATTGCCGCCAGTGCAGCCAGTATTAACACCACGATGAGTAACTCAACCAGGGTAACACCTCTTCTGTATCGCATTTCATTCTCCTACATTAAAGTTTACTTATTTTCGGCTGGCCCCCATTTCTTTGCCGTATTTCGTTTCTCCTTCAAAAAACACTCATGTTCACTTTGGACTATCGACATAAAATGTCGCGTGCTTTACCCCGCCCCTGCCGCAGGGGTGGGGTAAATGCAATAACCCGAGGGAAACTATCAAGGCAATTTATAGGTTAGAATATTTTTTTACAACCCCCAAAATTCGTCCGGCAAGTATCTTTATCGGAAGTAATCCCGCACCAATTGCCCCTCAGCGAAAGACCTGGCTTGGGCGGCGAGCTGCGGCGCCGAGACGGCTTTAATTAGTGCGTGATTGTTCCTATTTAAAATTTAATACAAAAATCGCCTTAGTCAAGCAAGCGTCCGAAAAAACTTTAGTAGGGTGTGCTCCCGGCTACCTGTGGCACAAGCTACGGCTCGGCGAGCCTTCGCCGAGACGAGCTGCACACCATTATTTCTTGTCTGACAACATTTATCCGCCGTCCGTGCGGCGGAGTCAAGAGTTCAAGATTTGAGATTGCTTCCGTCTTCGCTTAAGCTACGCCGGACAGGTCGGCCTAAAGGCCTCGCAATGACATGGGGAAGGACGCTCGCAATGACAGAAACCTGCTGCGACGGGCTTCGCACGGCGAGAACGCTGTTTTGCCCCCGCGAATGATTATTGCAAATGAGTCATATAATCGAACATTGGCAAATATACGGCTATGAGTATTAATCCAACGATGACTCCCAGTATAACCGTCAGGGCTGGCTCTAATTTCACAAGCAAACCTTTTATTGTTCTGTCAATATCCTTATCAAGAAAATCAGCGCCTTTGTTCAGCATTTTTGGCAGCATCCCCGCCTCTTCCCCGGAAGCGGCCAACTGTGTAATTATCGTAGGAAAAATGTCATAATTTTTCAGGGATTTTGCAACAGAATTACCCGCCTTAACCGATTCCTGCAATTGCCGGGCAATTTCGGTGACTTTGTAATTGTTTGCGACTATACTTGCCATTTCCAAAGCCCTGGTTATCGAAACTCCCACGGAGGTCAATATACCAACGGTCCGTGTAAAATGTGAAACCACAACCATACGATTAAGCCTGCCAAAAAGAGGCATTTTCAGCTTGAAAACATCCCACTTTGCTCTGACGTACGGTCTTCTTGAGAACCGTCGTATAATTATCGCTGCTGCTACCGCCACAATGACGAGCGCCCACCACCAATCTCTGACCAGTAAGCTAAAATTCATAAGGGCCTGAGTTGGAGCAGGCAGCGACACATGCATCTGCCTGTATAATTTCGAAAAGACAGGTACGACAAAAGTTACAATGAAACCCACGACCACAAAGCACAGGATGCTCACAACGAGCGGATAGACAAAAGCTGCTCTTACCTTCCGCTTCAGGTCCGCCTGCTTTTCCAGATACGTAGCACTCATTTCGAGTGTTGTTGCTAATTTCCCCCCTGTCTCACCTGCCTCAAGCATCCCCAGAAAAAAGCCGGAGAATAATTTGGTGTATTTCCCAAAGGCCTTCGTCAGGTTCGAACCGCTTTCTATGCTTTGCCTGACATCACCGATTACATACTTAAGGGCATGATTTTGGGTCTGGTCCTCCAATGTCTGTAGTATCCCCAGTATCGGCAGCCCCGCCGAGTACATCTCCGAAAACTTATAGGTGAAAGTTACAATTTCCAGTGCCTTTATTCTCCTGGTTTTTTTCCGCGTTTTTTGCCGGCTTGCTTTTAGGAGAGCATAGCCCATCTTGCTCAGCTCTTCGCGCAGCATAGCAACGCTGTCGATGTCTTCGTAAGTGCCGGAGAATTCGTAACCGGCTTCATCTTTGGCTGTATACTGGAAAACTGTCATCACTCCATCCTCACATCAACAACTCGCATCATCTCATCCAGTGTGGTTACGCCGTTAAGGACTTCATCAACAGCGCTTTTAAGGAGGGTTTTCATGCCTTCTTTAATCGCCTGTTGTTTAATTGCATCGTCATTGCTTGCGTTGAGAATCATTTTCTTTATTTCCGGCGATATGCACAATATCTCATAAATACTTTTACGCCCATGATAGCCGGTATCATAGCAGGCCGTGCATCCAGCTCCCCTGTAGAGCTGCAACTGCTTGTCACTGTAAGACTTTCCAATCGGGACTCCGGCTGGGCCTTCGCCCAGACGAGAAAGACAGTTTAGTTCGTCTTCAGAGGCCTTATAGGCTTGCTTACACTTGGAACAGGATGTTCTCATAAGCCTTTGAGCGACTGTACCTAAGAGCGCTGAAGCAACAAGGAACGGCGGTATCCCAAGGTTGATTAAACGAGATATTGCACCTGCTGCATCGTTGGTATGCAATGTACTCAGTACAAGGTGCCCCGTTAGGGCGGCACTGATAGCTATTTCTGCTGTTTCAAGGTCGCGTATCTCACCGACCAGTATGGTGTCCGGGTCCTGGCGTAATATACTTCGCAGTGCCGACGCAAATGTCACCCCTGCAATCGGTTTGACTTGTAATTGCGTAATGCCGTCCAGCTGATACTCGACGGGGTCCTCGACAGTAACAATGTTTTTCTCAGGAGTGTTTAGTAGCTGCAGAATTGAGTACAGCGTGGTCGTTTTTCCGCTGCCGGTTGGGCCGGTCAGAAGCATCATGCCATAGGGATTGCCAACCAGCTCTCGAAATTTTTGATTATCCTCGGGGCAGGCCACAACAGTATCAAGTGACCACCTGTTCACGTTCTTATCGAGAATCCTAATAACTATCTTTTCCCCGCCTACAGCCGGCAAAGACGAAACCCTCATATCATATTCTCTGTCATTACGCCACGCAGCCATATGGCCATCCTGGGGAACCCTTCGCTCGGAGATATCCATATCCGCCATAATCTTAATGTGTGATACTACTTCAAGCTGCGCCGACGCCGGCACGTTTACTGCATCGTGAAGGATGCCGTCTATACGATACCGCACCCTTACTTCAGGTTCTCGTGGCTCGATATGTATATCGCTTGCACGAGCATCAATGGCACCGTTTATTATTAACGAAACCAGCTTTGTAACTGGAGTATCGGTAACTCGTACTAACTCTTGTTCAGCCCCATGCCGGGCAATCCTGGTGGAATCTTCCTTTAGCCGCATCGAGACTATTGTCTGTTTTGTCACATTCTCCACATTGAAATGATAGTGTATAGCCTGTCTTATAGCGCTGACAGTGGCGGCGACCGGGATGACTTTGTATCCGGTCTTCATCTCGATCTGGTCCCGGACAGTCAGATTCAAAGGAGAGCTCATAGCTACCACCAGGTTATTATCCTCTTTCCTTACCGGAACCAGATTGTGCCGATTAACCATCTCGTAGGGTACCAAATGAGCCGTCATCGGCTCAATCATATCAGGTGAAAGATTAACAAATTCTATCTTGTTAGTAGCTGCGATAACCCTGGTGAGCTGGTCTTCATCGAGAAGGCCCTGGCTTTTAAGTATGCTTATCAAGCTTTGTCCGGTCTCTTGCTGCTGGTCGATGACGGCCTGAAGAGTCTGCTCATCGAGAATCTTCTCTTGCTTCAGAAATGAGATTATCGGTTCCTGCTTTTGCATAATATATCTTCAACAGTTCTTATTAGCTCATCAGGTTCGTATGGCTTTTCCAAATACGCATCAACGCCCTCATCGAGCATCTTTTGTTTATATTCCTCGTTCTTCATACCCGTAAGGACAACTACGGGGATATATCTAGTATGCGAGGACGACCGTAGGCTCTTTAAAACTACGAGACCATTGCCGGCGGGCAGCATAAAATCCAGAATAATCAGGTCGGGCTCGCTGCTGTGGGCTAATTCGATACCCTGACATCCGTCATCAGCAGCAACGACTTCGAAACCGTGTTGTGAAAGCCTTCTTGCAACAACCTTTTGCACATCGAGCTCATCTTCGACGATTAGAATCTTGCTCATTTCTTGCTCCCATTTTCTACTTACTATTATTGTAAGAGATTCTTTATATTAGCAACCCGCTCGTTTATAGCGCTCGCGGTGCGATTATGCCCCTATAAATTCGCACCTTTAACATATATCGTTTGGAAGCCAGTGCTATTTTAGAGATTTTCTAAAGTCGTACTTGAATTTTCTTTGCCGGTCAGGTGAAACGGCTTTTGCGCACCTATTATAGGACGATTTTGCATGAATGAGCCAGCGGTGTTCTTTCAATGGCAACAATTTTTCTAGTGTAACAATTCGCTCTAATGTGGGGGTATTATTCATCCGAAAAGAAATAATAAATGAGCAAAACAGGTGGAGCGTGTGGGAAAAATGGAATGTTCAAAGCATCAAGTAGGGTGGGGCTTGCCCCACCGCTATATAATTGGTGGGCTAAAGCCCACCCTACAGATTCTGCCAAATGGGCACTGAGACAAATGGAAAAACACAAACTATTATGGATAAGAAACTGATAAGGGTTTTGCTGGTAGAGGATGACGAAATTGACAGGCGATTAGTTGAACGGCTTTTGGCCAGATGCCCACAGCCGCTTAACTTTACTATCGAATCGGCTGTGACTCTGTCGGGGGCTATTGAGTGCTTAGGCAAAGCCGAATACGATATTGCACTTGCAGACCTGGGGCTTCCTGACGCTAGCGGAATTGAGACGGTTCAAAAGATTAGCGAATTTAATCCAAACATAGCTATCGTAGTGTTAACAGGATTGAATGATGAAGAAATGGGGCTTCTGGCGATAAAAAACGGCGCAGCGGATTATCTTGTTAAGGGCCAGTCGCTGGAGAACGTGCTGGTTCGGACGATTCGTTATGCTATCGAGCGTAAGCTGGCAGAAAAGGAAATAAAGGAAGCAATAGAAATAAAGTCGGAGTTTATATCTATGGTCTCACATGAACTGCGAACACCCATGACATCCATAAAGGAGGGAATCAGCATTGTTTTGGAAGGAGCAGCAGGACAAATTAACGACGACCAAAAGGAATTGTTAGATATCGCTAAAAGAAATGTGGATAGACTTGCCAGATTGATTAACGATGTTTTGGATTTCCAGAAGCTACAGGCCGACAAGATGAGATTTGACATGCGCAATAGTAGTATAAATGAAGCTGTGGAGGAAGTGTATAAGGCGATGCTCCCGTCGGCAAAAGAAAAGGGATTGGATTTCTCTCTTAACCTTGACGGCGCCCTGGGCAAGGTTAAATTTGATGTTGACAAGATTATTCAGGTTTTAATAAACCTGTTAAACAATGCCGTAAAGTTCACTGAAAAGGGGCACATTATAATTGCGACAAGCAAGCTGGAAAATGAGATTCAGGTCTCGGTGTCTGATACAGGTTGTGGTATGAAGCAGGAAGACCTGCCAAAATTATTCCATAAATTTGAGCAATTAAGAAGAGGTGAAGAGAGAAAAACGGGCGGAACGGGCCTTGGGCTCGCTATTTGCAAAGAAGTTATTGAGAGGCATAACGGCAAGATTTGGGCAGAGTCGGAAGCCGGCAAGGGCAGCACTTTCTGCTTTGCACTGCCAACGACAGAAACTTCTATCGATGCCGAACTTGAGAAACAGCTCACCGAATCTTCACACTAATCGGTTAAAGGTGAGATATGCTCAATGCTGGATACTCGATACTCGCCGTGCTTCGGCAGGCTCCGCCCTGACGAAACGGGAATCGAAAGAAAGCTTCTTAATACGGTAGATTGAAATGGCAAAGAAAATATTAGTCGTTGATGATGAGCTGGACATTCTTAAGCTCACATCGTTAAGGTTAAAGATATCCGGATATAATGTTCTAACAGCAACCAACGGACAAAAAGCGCTGGACTTAATACGACAAGACAAGCCCGATTTGGTGCTGCTTGATTCGCTCTTACCTCTTGTAGAGGGGTCTAATATAAGTGGGGCCGAAGTCTGCGAGCGAGTCAAGAAAGACAAAGAATTAAGCAATGTACATATCATCTTATTTACCGCTCGTAGTGATAGTATTACCGCCAAAAAGGCAAAGGAGCTTGGAGCAGATGCTTATATAACGAAACCATTCGACCCGCAAGAGCTACTAAATAAGATAAAACAAACTTTAGAATCAATGTCAACAGTAAGCAATTAGCCTTAGTTAAAAATGTTCGACGGTGGCATGGGCTTCCGGTTCGACTCGCTTCGCTCGCTCACCGTCCTGAGCGAAGTCAAAGGGCAGCCCGTGAAAACACGGCCAAGATGGCCGTGCTTCTATGCGTTGCTCGGAGTTTTTTTGTTTTCCAAGGCATTTTGTATCTTTTCCATCAAGACCGTAAAATCAAACGGTTTGGCGATATAATCCGAGATACCATAGGACGAGGCAATAGCTATATCCTTCATTTCGCAGGTTGCAGTAACCATTATTACAGGCGTATCTTTTAGAGCAGGATTTTTTCTGAGACATTTTAGCATCTCCTGGCCATTCATAACCGGCATATTGGTATCTAACAGTATTAGGTCGGGTCTTTCCTCCTGAGCTTTCTGAAACCCTTCTTTTCCATTTGTGGCGGTTACGACCTCATAGTCGCTATGGCTCAGGCGATATTTGATGGTGCTGCGATAATCGGGCTCATCATCAACAACCAATATCTTGGCTCGTGCCAGTCTCGGCAAGTCCGAGCCTTGACGGGCGGGTTTTTTCTTTGGCTTGAATAGCTCTAACATATGCCCTTACTTTTTAAGGTTCGACCCGTTCGACTTTGCTCAGGGCGGGCTTCGCTCACCTTATCCTGAGCACAGTCGAAGGATACGATGTATAGCATGCACCTTTCAGCTTTTCTTCGTCAGAAACTTCCATTATTTATATTATCGGCCTCAAAGAGGGGTAGTATTAGCGAAAATAGGGCCAATCCACAAGTAGGCCGCAAGTTCGAGTCCTGCCGGGCGTGTTCGGTAACTTTCATCACTACCCTGGTAAAAAAAGAACCGCTTAGAGCTGTCGAGCCTGCTGCGACGGGCTCGCTCCGTCGCCATAGCTTTGGAGCGTCGGCGACTCGCCGCCGGTGAAGCCTATGGCGGAGCCGGGTCGCACGGCGAGCAACTATTTTACCGCTTCGATTATTCGATTGCAGATGCATCTTCCAGTAATTTTCCTACGAAGTCCAGAAACTGAGCTGCGTATGCTCCGTTGGCAACTTTGTGGTCCACCGACAACGTCATACTAATAACCTTGCGAACTACAATATCATCATCATCGGGCACGCAGGTATCAATAATCCGGCCGATACCCAGGATACTGCATTGGCCGGGCACAACTATTGGAATAAAGGACTCTATCCCAAAGACACCAAGATTAGTTATGGTTATGCAGCTGCCCTCCAGGTCTGTCAGAGCTAATCTGTTGCTGCGGGCCTTCTCAATCAATTGCTTACTATCACGTGCAATCTGAAAAATATCCTTTTTATTTACGTCCTTGATAACCGGTGCAACCAGACCACCCGGCACGGCAACCGCCAAGCCGATATTGATTGCTTTAGCCAACCGGATAGTATCACCGGCAGACTGTCCTGTCATAATTGGAAATTTCTCCAAGCCGATTGCA
Organism: uncultured Pirellulales bacterium; assembly: GCA_964622085.1. Classification (GTDB taxonomy): domain Bacteria; phylum Planctomycetota; class Phycisphaerae; order Sedimentisphaerales; family Anaerobacaceae; genus CAZBWE01. The sequence goes on from CAZUPG010000018.1 coordinate 9,743, forward strand.
ACGGCCTTTATAATAAAATCGTTGTAGGTAATTTTCACCCCGCCCCTCGGATGTGCTGGGCTGGGTTTATTTAGTTTGTTTCGTAATTTCACCAGCTCGGTAACATCGGCTTTTACAGTCAGGTAAAAACAAGGTATTTCCTGTTTTGACTTCAGCATTTTTTGTGCGGTTATTTTCTGCAGCCGGTTGACCGTTATTGTTTCTCCCAGTTTTACCCGCCCCGGCGGGTTTACCTCTGGTGCAGCTTCCTCAGCCACAGCGGATGTGGCATCCGGCACAGTTGGTACTTCAGCTTTGAGTGAATCGATGGAGCTTTGCGGCACTTTTTCGTCTTTATCGCCGAGAACTAAAATTGGCGCTCCGACAGCTAAAGTCTGGCCTACTTCAGCGAGAATGTGCTTTACAAAGCCATCAGCAGGCGATTCCATCTCCAGCGTTGCCTTGTCGGTCTCTATATCAAAAATAACATCACCTTTTTTGACCTCATCATCGATTTTAACCATACAGCTAACAATGGTCCCTTCTTCCATCGTTTTCCCAAACTGCGGCAGTCTTACTTCTTTTGCCATTTATAAAACCTCGTATCGCGTATATCTGGACCCGTGTCCCGAACAACGGCTTAATATATCACATTTTTTTATAGTAAGGCAACTCCAAAACCCTTGTGAAGACCCATTTTTGCAGCTTTTTAGTATTTGTGAAAAGAATAGACTTTACAGAATTCGTGCCCAGGCACAAAATAAAGGTCAATAAAGCTTCGAATATCTCTGATTTCGTGATAAAATGCATGGAGCGATGAGTAACAAGTAGCAAAGGACATAAAATCAGAAGTATAATAATGTAAGATGAGTGGTAATACCCAAATGGACGATATGCTTTTTGAAGCTCTTACACCGCTCGGTTTTCGTGTGCGGGTGAGTCGCTCTTATTGGCAATTGATTATCACTGTTAAGCATCCGGTGATGGCAGGCCGAGAATCGGATGTAAAAGCGACGTTGGAGAAACCGAACGAGATTCGAGCCAGTCGCAGTGATCCGAAAGTATATCTGTTCTATTCGTCGAAACGTAAAGGGCGATGTGTTTGTGTTGTAACAAAGCGGTTGAACAAAGATGGTTTTTTGATAACAGCTTATCCTACTGATGCGATAAAGGAAGGGGTGCATATATGGCCGAGGTGAAAGTGTATTATGACCGAGCGGGCAATACGCTTACCGTTTGGTTTGGCAATCCACAGGATGAATCTGTCTGTGAAGAAACCGGCGATGAAGTAGTTTTGATGAAAGATAAATCCGGACGAGTCATCGGATTTGAGAAGCTGAATTTCTTGGGTGTAACACCTCAACCAATACGGATTGCTTTTGAAACAGCAGAAGTTTGAAGATGGAATATCGATGAATGACCCACAAATCGAGTGCTTCAGGAGCTTGGTTTTCCACCATTGAAGCGGGCCGACTTGGCCCCATTAAAGGCGGCGTGATATATTAACTTTGCATTTGAAATATGGTTAAATAATAAAGTAGACGCTTAAAAACGAAAATACGGGTTTGGAATTATACGAAGGAGACAAAAAATGAGCACAGAGTCAGTTTTAATAGCTGTCGAAAATCCATTAAAAAGCTATGTTACAAACGAAATTACCAATTTCCTGAAGGATTCTCAATACCCCGTCACTGTATGGGATGTCCTCGGAGATGTCGACAACTTAGTAGAGGTTCCCTTTGCGGGGTGGGAAAAGGTAACCCGAATTCTAACTGATAGGCTTGGACTTGGCGTAAGGATAAGACATTTCATGACTAGCGGAAGAAAGCAGTTAGGTAAACCGCCGCCCGGAGGTATCCAGGTATTTACCTTTGTACGAATCTTTAGTTGTGAAACAAAGTTATACACAACATGGGTTGAGCCAACAGCCCCTTTACATGGAGCGGTAGATTGGCTGTTTAGGGACAAGAAAAACGAAATTGAGAATAAACTTCGCTCTGTGAGCAGAGATGACATTACATCCTTTCAGATATCCTGCGGTGGCGGGATAGGATTTGCACCAAGTATTTTGATCGAAGGTCTTTATCGATCGGTTTTTAAGCTCGAGGACGTTCTTGAAAAACTTCATAGAGAGCTCAACCACGCAATCAAGACAATTTCGTATATATCTATAAAGATTTAACTCGTCCTTAGGTGAAATTAAGAACAGTCACGAATGGCGTCTCCTTAATAGGTTTATGAAAAAAAAGTCTACCGAAACACCTCGCCTTGTGATGTTGCACTATGCGTTTTGCGAGCCCTCGACTTTCGTCGGTCGTCTCTCGTCGCTCGTAAATTCGGCCGCCCTTAGCGTTTAGCTATCTCACTGCTCCAGCTACGGCTTGGTGCCTACGCCGAGACGAGTTGCCACTTTCTTGCGAAATGTATCTGTTTTCCACTGATTAATGAAGTCTTGCTCACGTTTATTCAAACTGACAATCCCGCCCATTCGGTATGCGTTGGCACGAATGAAAAATGAACTATTCACAACATCCTTGATGGTAAAGACGAAATCTCCTCCGGCAGCAATGAAAAGTCCGACACCCTTAACCAGAAACGCCACAGAAGGTTTCGCACCCTTTTTGATTTGCGAAGTCAGTTTGCGTGCGATTTTCTTCGAATCAGAATCCCCGACCCACATCGCAGGGCCATTGGCATATAGCAGCTCATCAGGTGTCAAAGCTCCCGTTGAGAGCATCTTTTGTGCATCTTTCTCTGCCAGAAACGCTGCAACGGGCTTATCATAGAAATAGCTTACCGTAGTATATTCACCTGTCGCCTCAAAAAATGCCCTGCGGATGCAAATCTTTGTATTGGTGACAGCTTTTTGATTTACAGGTTTGACTTTTTTGGCTTTCGGTTGCTTCAATTTGCTATTGCAGCGTTTTATTACGCTTCGAACAAGCTGTAAGGCAGCATTGGGAGTCTTTGCCGAAACTAAAAGCCCGTGCTTTTGAAGAAAAAGGATAGCCGGCTTTTCTCTGAACTGTCTTTGATAATCTTCAATTAGCTTTGCAACTTTCTTCGCGAGCGTATAACCGAGGCCTGCATAAGGTACCCAGAGCGGCGGCAAAGAATTTCCGATTTCCGATTTTCGATTTTCGATTTTTTTGAACAGCTTTTCAAGCTTTGCCTTTCCGTTTTTAGCACATACATACGCACCGACCGCATTAGGATGCAGGTGAATCACGCACTTATCAAGAAAGGCGTGCAGGTGTGCCTCTAAGGATGGGCGAGCGTCACCAGCAACCTCATCATCGCAAGCAAGAAGCAGCCGATTCACAACTTCTGTTTCTCTGGTTTGAGTATCAAATCGTGCTATTGATTTATCTTTTATAATCGCCAGAACCAAATCCAGCCGCATCTTCCGCCAGCCCTGCTTTTTGTTCATATCCTTCAGGGCAGTACCACTGGCCTTGATATACATATATTTACCATCTGCTGTTTTTACCGATGTGTTACCGCCCCCTCCCTGAACAAGCGAGCTATTCCTGCCAACCACGTTCGATACCTTTATTAAATTCTTTAAGGCGTTATTCATTGTATTTTCAAAAATGGTTGCGTTTACCGTTTAGCGGTTGCGCTGCTCGTTTCGTCTATCGTTTTACGTTTAACGCAACCAATACGAGTCGCGTAACCGCAACCGCTTATCTTGGTGTGGCATCTGGCAAACCGCCGTCCACTGGAATTGTGGCACCAGTAGTAGGTGTTTGATGCGTAACAAAAAACAGCACTGCGTTGGCAACATGCCGTCCTGTAACCGTGGCTTTCAGCAGATTTCTACTGCGGTAATACTCGTGTAATTGTTCTTCATTAAGTCCTCTGGCTTTCATTCGGTCAGTTCCAACAGTTTCCCATAGGCCTGATTTGTATTTGCCTTGCGAGAATACTGCGTCAGGTGCGACCATATTCACGCGAACGTCGTACTGGGCAAATTCAAGGCTGGCAATTCGCCC
>CAZUPG010000019.1:0-13626 GCA_964622085.1 uncultured Pirellulales bacterium
GAAAAAACGCTCGGACAGTAACCTTTTGTTGCCGGCGGCTCCCCGGCAGCAAGTCCGATTTCGCGTTGAGCCTGTGCGAAGCGAGTTAGCGAATCCATCATGAACAAAACATTTTTGCCTTTGTCTCTGAAATATTCAGCAATTGTTACGGCTACAAATGCGGCCTTGACCCTATGAATCGGAGGCGAATCCGAAGCGGCAACCACAACCACACTGCGAGCCAGACCCTCAGGGCCAAGGTCTCCTTCGAGAAATTCTCGAACCTCCCGACCACGCTCACCTATCAATGCTACGATATTGACGTCTGCATCACTCGAATTGGCGATATCGCCGAGAAGCACACTTTTGCCTATGCCGCTTCCCGAAAAAATGCCTACTCGCTGGCCTCTGCCGCAGGTTAGTATGCCATCTATTGACCTGATTCCTAAGGCCAAGGGCTCGGTAATTTTTTCCCGGCTCAATGCCGGCGGGCTACTGGCGTCTAATGCTGCTCTTTCAGTTCCCACCAATGGTCCTTTGCTGTCAATAGGCTCTCCCAACCCATTTACTACTCTACCAAGCACATTCTCGCTTAAATTAATATAACGCGGAGTGGTTCGAGCGGTTACCGTATCGCCCGGCGATATGCCCTCTATACGCTCTAATGGAAGTAGAATAAGCCGGTATCCCTGGAAACCTACCACCTCCGCCAATACACGCCGACCATCACGAATATTGATGCCGCAAAGCTCGCCCAAGCCCACCATAGGGCCGGCAGACTCGATAGTCAGGCCCGAAACCCGAATCACGGAACCGCGGCAATTTAACAAATTCACCGCGCGCAGAGCCGAGCGAAACTTTTCAAAATCAATCAAATAGTTTCCAGATTTCCCAAATGCCTCTTGTTGCGTTTGGGCTCTGGTGGCTTTACTTGTAGCCATAAGTTACTCTGCCTTCATAAGCGCTTTACCAATTTGTTCTAAGTGCTCATCTATCGATGATTCGATAGTTCCTTTTGGGCTCTCAAGCACACATTCTGCCCGTCCTATATTGGGGTCCGCAACAAGTTTAACACCGGCAAAAGCGCCGCTGTCATCATTCTGCAGGGTCTTTTGGCATTGAGTCATATCTTCAGGATTCAAACGCGCCACCAAATCCTGGCGCGTGGGTGCGTTTTTAAGTGCTTCTTTAATAATCGATTCTATTTCGTAATCCCCCTTTTGGACTTTTTGCACCAATACTTTTCTGGCAATTTCTACCGAAAGTCTGGCAATTTCTTCTTTATGCCCAGCAAGCACTTTATCGTAAAACTGATTGAGTTTAGCAATCAAAGCTTTGAGTGCCTGGCAATCCTGCGAAACTTCAGCTTTGCGGGCCTCTAAATCCTGCATCAATTTTGTTTGCTCGGCATCTGCTTCCGACTTTACTTCGTTACGGTCGGACAATTCAGTCTCGACGTCACGGTCCTCCAATATTTTTACCGATGTAATCGGTCTTTCAAGACGGATTGTAACAATTTGCGACATCTTATAGATAGTGGCAAAGGGGCGAAGGGGCAAAGGGACAAAGCAAAAAATCTCTGTGCCTCTGTGCCTTTGTGCCTCTGTGCCTCTACTTTCGGGTAAATCTTAGTTTATCTTCTTTGTTGGCTGCTCGCAGAGGCTGGACAACTGTTTCTCTCGCATCAAGAACTTCCTTTTGCAGAGGTTCCTGCATCAGGGATGTTTCCTCGTCTACAGCGGCAGTAGCTCGCTCAGATATATTGGAACGTATTTTTTGAGCGATATCTTCATCCGCCTCATAAAGCGCCACTGCTAATACCTGAGTGTTAGCTTCCCGCAGGGCCTCCTGCAGTGACCTGTCTGCTATCCGCTGGATATCTTCCCAGGTCACCATCAAGTCCCTTACTTGCGTACGCGTTTTTTCATCATGTTTACCTATCTCATCGAGCAGTCGGTATCGCAGGTTTTTCTCCAATCCACTTAGCATAATAGCCAGCTTTCGCAGATTTTGCTCCGGCCTTGCCGCAAGCGTTTCTCCCTTAAAACTCTTCAGCTTTTCACTAACCGTGGATGCTATCCGTTGCTTTACCACAGTCCCCAACGGCGCCGGATTTGTCATTTTGGGTATTGCTTTGAGGCAATCCTCCTCGTTCAGATAAGATATAACCTCCTGGCTTTTTTGAACAGACAGCTCGCTCAGCACAACAGCTATCGTTTGTGGATGTTCACCGGACAACGCAAGAACCAACTCATCAGTACGAACTGAACGAATAGGTACAAAAGGGTCTTCGGTTTTTGTCGCTTCTCTAATCTGAGACTGAATTTCCTCCGCTTTGTTTTTGCTGACAGCAGTCGTAAGCATTTTGTCAAGAAAAGCTTTTATGCTTAATGTGTATCCTTCATTGTTCTGAAGTGTGTTATAAAATTCCTGGACAATCTTCATTTCCTCCTTGGTATCACGCTGGCCCGATGCATCAAGCAGCGCAAGCTCCATTGCGATATCCTGAATCACTTCGGCATTCATGTCTTTGAGCAGCTCAGAAGCAGTCGCAGTGTCAAGACTCATTAACAGCATCGCAGCTTTTTGTTTACCCGTCAACGCCACTTACTACTCCTTTCTGGGTGGCACGGGCTTCCGGTTCGACAAGCTCACCGCTCCGAGCGGGGTCGAGGGGCAGCCCGTGAAGACACGGCCATCTTGGCCGTGCCGCCAGTCTCGAAATTCTTTGCCTAAGTTTCGCAAAATCACAGCCATCTTCCTTATGAACTGCTCAGGCCAGGACTGTAAAGCTTTACCTTCCGGCCTTCGCAGCCGCTTAGGCGGAGTAGGCTCGCCGCCGGTTGTAATATGCTCAAGACGTTTGCAAACCGTCTCTGCTATTCGTGTCTTTACTTCCACGGCCACGGCCTCACAACGGACCATCCTGCTGATAGCACTAACCCGGACGCGTCCGCCCAAAAGGCCAAGGACCTCCGAGCTTTTCTTTGCCGGCAATTCTGACAGGACCACCGCTATTGCCCGAGGGTGTTCATTTCCCAGAACCGATGCTATCGTTTGCGAATCAGAGCAGCGGATAAGCATAAAAGGTTCCCGCTTCTGTAGCGAATCCTGTGTCCTAGCCTGAATCTGCCCGGCCTTCTCATCAGGTGCTGTGCTTTTGTACCACGGCCATCCTGGTCGTGTCTTCACGGGCTGCCCCTCGACCCCGCTCGGAGCGGTGAGCTTGTCGAACCGGAAGTCCGTGATACTTTTTAGAATGCTCTTGAACCGAAATCGCCGGCTGGTCTGCAGCGAATCACAGAATTGCCGGGTAATTTCGGCGCTCTGCTTGCTGCTGCGATAACCCGCAGCGTCCAGATACGCCAGTTCCGCCGTCAATTCCTGAGCCATTTTGGGGTCAACGCCTTTGAGCAGCTCGGCAGCAGTCGCAGCATCCAGGCTCATTAACAGCATTGCAGCTTTTTGTTTACCTGTCAGTGCCATTTTCGTACTCGTACCACGGCCATCCTGGCCGTGATACTTTTACTCACCTTTTTCTTCGAGCCAGTTGGAAAATAATTGCTTAACCTGGTCGGGATTACTCTGCAAGGTATTGGCTATCTGCCTGCGCAACACTAATGGCTCAGACTTCCCTGCTTCGGCTGGGAGAAGACCGACAGCCCCCCCAGCTTCTGGTAACTGTTCCGCCGTGGCCGTCAAGGCCGCCTTTTTCTTTGCACCAGAGAATATACGAAGAACAAGCAGTGCACAAATCGCCATAATCCCTAAGGAAGCCTGGCGCGCAATTGTTATATAACGAGGCCAATTGGACGGCTCTTCATCAACCAGTAATTCGGGCTGGCGATGAAACCTGGCGTGAACCACTTTAAGAGAGTCTGTCTCCTTAAGACCAAGCGCATTTCTAATAATTTGTTCCACCTCAGACAATTCCATTATCATTGCAGTCTGCTCACCAGTGCCCACTTCATTCACATCGGCGGGCGATAAGTCAACAAAAGCAGCCACCGACAAGGATTTTATTTCGCCCGGCAAAACAACCTCCTGCTTTACAGTCTTGCCAATCTCGTATTCGGTAACAATTGTTTCATCCTTCTTTGTGCTGCCTGGTATAGCCGACTTGCCTTCAGCCGAAGCACTGCCGCCTTCGGTTTCAGAGCCACTTTTAATCTCTTCTTTTGAAGCAACTCCCTTCGGTTGGTAAGTTTCTGTAACGATATTGACGCTGTTCATATCAATAACGGCACTGACCCTTACTGTTGCCCTGCCTGGTCCCAAAACAGCGGTGAGCATATCTTCTACCTTACGCTGCAGATTTTGCTCCACCCGCTCCTTGTAATCCTGTACAGTGCCCGCCCCACCGGCCATAGTTTGGTCCGACGCACTGGAAAGAAGACGTCCCTGACTGTCTATCACGGTTACATTTTCCGACTTAAGCCCCTCGACACTTCCGGATACCAATTGGGTAATTGCTGCTATGTTCAAAGCACTTATCCGATAACCCGGCTTTAGCCGAAGAACCACAGAAGCGCTTGTTTGCTCCGCCTGAGAAGAAAGCAAGCTCTGCTCATTGCTTACTATATGGACCCGTGCGTAAGCCACCCCATCTATCATTTGGATGCTCTTGGCAAGCTCTTCCTGTAAAGCGCGCTTGAGGTTGACATTTTGAACAAAGGGGCTGATGCCGATTTTTTCATTATCGAATATTCTGTAGCCGCCCTGGCCACCTGCCGGAAGTCCCTCTTTTGCCATATCCAAGCGAAGCTGATAGATGTTTTCTTTCGGAGCGTAGATGCTCGTACCGCCGTTTCGCAACTCGTAAGGAATACCCTTCTCGCTAATCTTCTCTGTAATCTTAGCTGCCTCTTCGGGAGCAAGCTCTTGATACAGCATCCTCATATCGGGTCTGCGGGCCCAGTGAGTAAGCAGCACACCGACAATAATAAAGGTAAGCACAACCGCAATTAGCAAAGCCCGTTGAATCAGACTTACCTTTTGCCAAATTGCCACTATATTCTGAAAAAAGCTCATTAAACCCTCTCGTTTTTTGCCACCAAGACACAAGTCCAAAGGAAATTCTAAATTCTAAATCTTAAACAAACTTGTCTGACGCTTGCCCGCCTTGGTGGGACAGTCAAGATTCAAAATTCTAAATCCAAATGACCGAAACCCGCCTTCAGTGGAACACTAACTGTTCGGTATTCTTGTTTTGAATTTCGAATTTTGGACATTTGAATTTGTTTAGAGTTTAGATATTAGAATTTAGGATTTATCATTACCATAATGTGACTTGGTGGTTAACCCGTTACAGAGGCATATTCATAGTTTGTTTGTAGGCTTCGATTAACTTATTTCTAACGCTCACAAGAAGCTTGAAGCTCATATCGGCTTTGGCCGCCGCCGAGACTGCTGAAATAACATCCTCATTTTTGCCGGACAATAAATCCTTTATAAATATATCTGACGACTGTTGAAGGTCATCAACTTTAGCTAAGTGTTTCTCGACCGCCCTAACAGTATCAGCAAAGTCCGACTTCTTGACGTCGGCATTGATTTTGGACGGTGCCGAGCCGTGTTCCCAAACGCCCTTTATTGAATTTGGGCTTCCGCCTATGTTGGGGTTTAAGTTAATCATTATGTTATCCTCTATCTTAATAATTCGAGTGTAGTTTCCATCATTTGCTGATAGCGTTTGAGAATCGCTGCATTGGCCTGGTATGCCCGCGTTGCGATATTCAGATTTATCATCTCGATCGGCAGATTCACGTTGGGCATCAGCACATATCCGTCTTCGTCCGCGTCGGGATGACCGGGTTTCAAGACCCGTGGAAAGCTGCTCATATCGGCTGCTATCTCCTCCAGGCTGACACCGCCGATACCATCTCCATCCGTCTCGAACACCGCCTCGAGCCTGCGGTAGGGCTCACCCTTGCCGCTGTCTGTTGTCTGGGCGTTTGCAACATTCGACGAAATCAGTTTTATATTCTTGTCCTGCGCCCGCAAACCCGAAATTGCTATGTCTATCGGGCTGAATGTGTCGTTAATTTCCATTATTCTACCGTAATAGCCAATTCCATTTGCTTATACTTTTTGCTGAGCAGCCGAATATATGCCTTGTGGCGAAGAGTATTCTTCACCATTTCGCCGACCTCGATCTCCAGATTAACATCGTTGCCGTTTGATTTCACCGGTGTCTGTTTGGGCTGGTAAATCGCCGCCTTGATTTCACCAAGGTTGACCTTGCCGGCTGAATCCAGGGTTTTGGCAAGCAGTTTCTCGAACCTGACGTCAATCCTGCGGTATCCAGGCGTCTTGAGATTGGCAACATTGTTGGCGATTGCCTTCTGGCGAAGACTCTCAGCTCTTATACCGGCCTCAAGAAAGTCTATTATATTGTTTGTTTTGGTCATCTTTAGCTTCCCAAATCCGGCGCACAAACCTTGTTCACCCAGGAAATATCAGCAATAATCGTGCCAAATAGTTAAAGCCGACCATTTTCAAGCTGTTAACGCATCTATTGGCCTCAAAAACCGCCTAAAAACCAAATAATCACTTATTCGGACAGCAGCAACAGCGTCAGGATTCCATACAACCTGACGGTTTTTTTACAAGCCAACCACCTGGTAATTGGTAACTGGTTATTGGTAACTGGTTCGTAATTCGTCATTCGGCAATCGTCATTCGGCAATTTATTAACCATTTAACCATCTATTCATCAGCCGGAAATTCCTTCTTGGCCATCGGGAATATTTCTCCGCAACCGCAGCCGACAGCAACCACTTTTTAATCGGCCACTATCTTTTTTAATGTTCATAAGTCCGGCAGCAATAAATACTTATCGTTTATTAGAAGCCCACTACCAAATACTGGCACAACAGTTGCTCAAAAACTGCTGTATGAATACCGGTTTATTGATAAATACGCTTGTAGGTAACGGTAGCGCCGGTCCAGCTCTATCAAAGCCCGCAGCAGCCAAAAATATCGACCAATCTGCCCCAAGCTCGCTTGATAATCAACCATCCTCCAATACTTCCGAAGCAACGACAGCCGATAATAACTTCGCTGATGTACAAAACGAGCTTGCTAACAAGCCATCGCAAGAGTTTAGCCGTCCACCTGACGAAGCAATAACGAACGATGTACCCCGGAAAACTGACGCTAACACAAAATCAAAACAGCAAAGCCCGAATTTGGATACTGCCGGCCAACCAAATGTAGGGTGGGCTTTAGCCCACCAAAGCCTGGAACCGCATGGGCTAAAGCCCATCCTGCTGGCTGCTGGGTATGCAGGGTTGGCTAAAGCCCACCAAAATCGGGAATCGTTGTATCCGGGTCCCCAAAAACTCGGCCAAGTGGTACCTGCGACATCGCAACCTGAAAACAAACCTGTAAATCAAATTGGGCTCAAAGCCGTTTTACCTAACGTCTCCAGGAGTCCGCTTACGGCTGGCACTGAGCAGGGAACAAGCAAAAACACCAACAAAATACCCACATTAAATAGAACAGTCGTTACCACAAATGGCTTTATTAGCCAGGGAAGCATCCCAAAATCGATGACTGAAAGCCCCGATGCTGATGGTAAAACAGCTACTGTTGGCGAAAAACCGGCGATGACAGACAAACCAGCCGTTTCTGGTGGCTCAAAAGAGGCCATATTAGATAGCCTACTCCGCCGAAGCGGCTGCGAAGGCCGGACCAGCTTCTCGGCAGGTCAGGACAAATCTACGGATATGCAGCAAAAGGTACTGGCTGGTCTGGAAAAACTCGCTCTTGTTGCCGAAAAGCCAACCGGCAACAAAGCCGATACCGTTCAGCAAGGTCGTCCCAGCTCGCCGGGACCGGCAGAATCGTTGAACGGCAATGCCGAAAAGCCAACCGGTAACAAAGCCGATACTGTTCAGCAAGGTCGTCCCAGCTCGCCGGGACTGGCAGAATCGTTGCACGGCAATACCGAAAAGCAGAATAGAGATCCCTCAGGCGAGTCCATCGGTCAGAAGTTGAACACAACACAGGTCCAGATATACGCTAACCAAACGAAAGGTCTCAACAGCTCCACTTCCGATAATAAATCTAATCCTACAAATTTCGAGCAGATACTCTCTGGCAATAATGCCCAAACCCCCATTGCAGAGCAATCATCCGCCCCCGCTCTGGCTTCAAAGGATGCCAATAACGCTTTGCCTACCGAGGTATCCACAAGCGTTAGCAAACAAATCCAGGAATCTATCCACAGTTCTTTGCGCCATGACCAGCAGCAAATTACTATCCGCCTTAACCCCCCGGAACTTGGAAAGGTTTCTATAAAATTCCACGAGCAGGACGGACAAATTATTGGATTGCTGGAAGTCAGCAGAGCGCAAACCAGAACCGAAATACAGCATGCATTACCGCAGCTCATCCAAAATCTTGCAGGGGACGGGGTTCAGATAAAACGGCTTGAAGTTCTGCTGACAAACCAACAAGGGCAGCAGGGCTTCAAGAACCAGTCGTTAGCTACCGGTGCGGACGACTGGTCCGGACAGGGGCAGACTGGAGCGAATCCTGACTCACCGGAAAATAATCCCGACACTATCGGCACTAATGAATGGCTGACAAACGATAGCGCCTATCAGAACGTCCACGAACCGCAGGAAGCGCTCATAACTGACAGCTCCATAAATGTGTTGATATAGACAAATACCCGGGAAAAAACATACAATTGTATCGGTTTTAGCTAATTTCCAAACAAAGAAGGCTGTATGCTCGTGGCGAACATTGCTGAAACTATGAAAATCGCTGTGCGGAACCATCAGGCTGGGTGTCTCCAGCAGGCTGAGGAGCTTTATCGGCTGGTTCTGCAAAGCGACCCTAATCTTCCCGTTGCATTGCACGCATTGGGCCTGATAGCTCATCAGATGGGAAAATACGATGTTGCTGTTGAGCTGATTGACAAAGCGATTGCAAATGACCCTCGAGTACCACAATTCTACAATACACTTGGGCTTGTCTTCGAGGCGTCTGGAAAACTGGAAGAAGCGATTGACGCCTACCGGCAGGCAGTGCAGTTAAAGCCGGATTACGCCGAGGCTTATCACAATATGGGGATAGCGCTTCAGTCACAGGGCCGCTTTCGGCTTGCGGTCCAAAAGTGTAGACAGGCGGTGTCGCTCAAGCCCGATTACGCCGAGGCGTACAATACGATGGCTTTTGCCCTGCAGATGCAGGGTCAGCACAACGAAGCGATTGAAAATTATAGGCGGGCGGTGGCGCTCAAACCCGATTATGCCGAGCCGTACAATCATCTGGGAGTTGTCCTCAATGCTCAGGGCCGGTACGCCGAGGCGATTGAAAGTTACAGGCAGGCGATTCAGGTTGACCACGATTACGCTGAGGCCCACTGGAACCACGCCCTTGCCCTTTTGTTAAGTGGAAGGCTTACAGAAGGATGGAAGGAGTACGAATGGCGGCGAAATCCCAATCTGGAGATGCTTACGTATCCTCACCTTTACCAGATGCCTCGCTGGGATGGTTCAACTTTTGTGGGCAATAGGCTTTTTGTTCACTATGAGCAAGGATTGGGTGATACCTTGCAGTTCGTGCGGTATCTGCCTATGGTTAAAGCTCGGGGAGGAACGGTGATCTTTGAAGTGAGAAAACCACTACTCGGTATTTTGCGAGGTTTCCCAGGGGTTGATGAGTTGGTAGAGGCATCATTCAGAGAGAGCCCGGCTGTAAAGTTTGATTTTCATGCTTCCCTTATGGATATGCCGGGAATATTCGGCACCACGCTGGAGACAATTCCCGCAGAGGTACCGTATCTTCACGCTGATTCGGCAAGGGTGAGGTACTGGCGGGACAGGATTGCCGAGGGGCCCCCAAACGCCAAACAGCGCGTTTGGGGAAGCCCCGGAGCGGATTTCAAGGTGGGCATTGCCTGGTCGGGCTCGAGTCTGTACGAGAGGAATCACGTTCGTTCCTGCGGGCTCCGAGATTTTGCTCCGATGGCGGGAATTGACGGGGTAAAGTTATACGGATTACAAAAGGGCCGACCAGCAGACCAGATGGCAGAATTGGCCGGCGAAATACCGGTAGTGAATCTTGGTGAACAATTCGATGACTTCACGGACACCGCCGCGGCCATCGAAAATTTAGACCTGATTATCTCGACAGATACTTCCGTGCCTCATTTGGCAGCAGCGATGGGAAAGCCGGTTTGGCTGCTTCTATGTTGTGCACCCGAATGGCGATGGCTGCTGGACAGAGACGACAGTCCTTGGTATCCTACTATGAGGATTTTTCGGCAGAGAAAACGGGGCCAATGGGGTCCTGTGTTTCAGCGTGTGGATGAGGAGCTGAAACAGGTAGCACGGGCTTCTGGTTCGACAAGCTCACCACCCTGAGCGGAGCCGAAGGGTCGAGGGGATGCCCGTGCTACGGTTTTCTGCTGGCCCACTTGAGACGGGCGGTTTCGATGGATTGCAGAAAAGCCTTTTTGAACTGGGCTCTGGAGAAACGCTTCATAACAGTCTTTCGGGCCTGCTGACCCATCCAGGCCGCCAAATCCCTGTCCTCCAGCAATACCCCGGCGTATTTGTGTAATTCATCGGGGTTATTACTGAGAAAGCCGCTTACGCCGTGTTCGACAGGCGAAGTAGGATGCCGATTGCCCAAGACGGGCATACCCGCAGCCATTGCCTCTACGGTGGCCATATTGTATCCGTCTTCGAGCCGTGGGTCAGAGGTGTGGATGTAAAATCGATGAGAGCGCAATATTTTCTTCAGATGCCCCCAGCTCTCCGAAGCTGTAACGCCCGGCATATCCGGATTGTGCCCAACAAGGCGTATAGGGATGCCATCAAACGCTTTTTCGTGAAAATCCCATAACAAAAATTCTTTGCGCATCTGAATGAAATTGGAAATCCGAAGGCCAGAGGCCTTCTCCCCGGAATATGGCAAATAATCATCCGGGTCAATCCCAAAAGTAACAATATCATCGGTAAGACCCCACGATTTGCCTTTGAGTATAGAAACGGCCACCGCATGACCTCCGATTAGTTTTAGGTACTTATGCAGCGTTTCTTTCATTTTTTCGGGAGGAACTCTGGATTTTTCCGCTACCAGCCGGGCCTCAATTGGTAGGTGAATAACCATAAGCCGCGGCTCCGCTCGAAACTTAACATCGAGCAAATCGGTTATGTTGTGGGTTATGATACAGTAATAAGAAGCAGGCGACCGCAGCGCTTCCGACAAAGTTACCAATCGGCAATTATCCGGCACCGGCCGAATCCGCTCATCCCAGGTTTTTTGGTATTGGCCCTTGAGACCTACGATTATATCAAGCTCATATCCCAATACCCCAAGCTGGTATACCCACGATTCGTGACAATTAAATACGAGCAGCGTCTTTTTACGAGTTTGTTCTTTCTGTTTCTGCATATATCACCTGATATAAATCGGCTAATGTTGTAAATTTTTTAGATTTTTTTCTGCCACTTTCAACAATTTATCTGCGACATCAGTATCTGCAAGAACAATATTACAGGTCCAGCAATTTTGCAGTTATTCTCTCGATAAATCATATAGAAGAAACCTCTTAAGTTTTTTTTATCTTAATCGAGAAGGGTCATTGGAAGCATATCTTCCACGATGTGCTCGTTGCACGTTAAGCAAGGGAGCCCGACAGGCTCGAAAAACCGTTTTGGTAATTTTTTAAGGAGTCAAAATTATGTTAGCAATTAGGAGCAACATTATGGCGGCAAACGCCGCTCGACATTTGGGGACAAGCTATGATGCTTTGGCTAAATCAGTGGAAAGGCTATCGTCGGGCTTGCGCATCAACAGTGCGAAGGACGACGCAGCTGGCCTGGCTGTCCGTGAGCTGATGCGTGCCGACATCGCCGTGCTGCAGCAGGGTACCCGTAATGCCCAGGACGCTATCAGCCTGTTGCAGACAATGGAAGGCGCTATGGCAGTTATCGATGGTGCCCTGGTGCGTATGAAACAGTTAGCTGAACAGGCGTCTACCGGCTCGTATTCTTCTGCACAGCGGTCCATTATGGACAGCGAGTTTGACGAAATGGCCGCCGAAATCGACCGTATCGCAGGAGCGACCGAATTTAACGCTACCAAAATGCTCGATAATTCTGCTACAGTGACGATTGTCTTCGGTGACGCGACTGACCAGATTGAAATTGATGGTAGCAAAATTACCACGGCCGGTCTTGGCCTCACTACGACAAGCATCGACACTGCGGCCCATGCTCAGTCAGCTTTGGCAGCTCTGGACACCGCAATTGGCAGCAAAGATACCGCTCGTGCCGCATTCGGTTACAAGATGAACCGTCTGGAGAGCACCGTTTCGGTTCTGAACATTCAGACCGAGAACCTGATGACAGCCGAATCCCGTATTTCGGATGTCGATGTGGCTACCGAAATGGCGGCAATGACCAGAAACCAGGTGTTGGCGCAAGCCGGCATATCTATGTTAGCGCAGGCCAATGCGATGCCTCAGATGGCATTGACGCTGCTCAGATAACGACAGCAGTATTTGAGCATTGAACGACAATCGGGGGGGACGACTGTAGTACAACAGCGTCCCCCCATAAGTGAAGACAGCCGTCAAAACGCCGTGCTCCGTCAGCCTCTGCCCTGACGAGTGGGGCTAAATATTTAGCCTGCAGTTTCACCGCAGGTTTTGACCCAAAATGACATTATCCAGTATATAACGGAGTAACACTGTGAACAGAGCCGCAGCATATCAAGAGACGTCAGTTACGACGCAAAGCAAAGGTCGCCTCATTGTCCTGCTTTACGACGGTGCAATTAAATTTATGAAACTGGCAATCAAGGAGCTGGAGGCGGGTAACTATGAAGCAAAGGGCAAATACATAACCAAGGCCCAAAACATAATCAACGAGCTCAATGCAATTCTGGATGCCAGTGCCGGTGGCGAAATAGCCGTTAACCTTCGGAAACTTTATTGCTTTATGAACACTCGCTTATCTGAGGCCAATACAAAACGCGACCCTCAAATGATTCGTGAAGTAATCGCTCTGATGGAAGAGCTTAATCAGAGCTGGAAAGCAATCGCCGGCTAATAATTGCACGCAACCTGCTGCCACACACCAGAAAAAAGTTTATTGTGTCCCTTCATTATCTGAACTATAAGTCACCGATTATCTTGTTGGATGAGTCCGCAGCCAGCGAGGAAAGGCAGAACGCCTGCACCGAAATCATAAAGCTAAGGTTCGATGTTTTTGGAGAGCCGGTATACGCACATATTGGTGTTAGAGACCGCATGCTCCAAGCACACCTGGCCGGCGACACAGATAGTTAGACAGTTCGTAAATATCTTGCTACAACTGGAGGAACAAGAGGTTTCTGGTGGGGTTACGACCCCACCCTACAGATACTGGCTGCGTGTTTCGTATAAGGGTTGCGCAGCTCGTGTCGGTTGCGTTTAACGTAAAACGTTTGACGAAACGAGCCTCGCAACCGCAACCGTTCGTCATTCGTCATTCGATATTCTTTTTCAGCTCATTGGTGGGGTTACAACCCCACCCTACATTCTTCAAGAACAAGGGGCTAACAACTCAAATTCCGAATTATTACTTAAACTGACCGGTTAATGTTTTGAGATTGCCACGGCCTGCTCTGCAGGCCTCGCAA
>CAZUPG010000020.1:0-12209 GCA_964622085.1 uncultured Pirellulales bacterium
GTGTGTCGGGCCGTCCGCACCGACAAGACCGGCCCGGTCGAGGCAGAAAACAACCGGCAGATTCTGCAATGCAACTTCCTGAAATATCTGGTCAAGGCTTCGCTGCAAAAAGGTCGAGTAGATACAGACCACCGGTTTTAAGCCGCTGCGGGCCAGCCCCGCTGCGATATCCACCGCTGCACCCTCGGCAATACCTACATCGTAGAACCTGTCTGCGAACCTCTTGCGAAAATCCACCAGCCCGGTGCCGTTGCACATTGCCGAAGTTATAGCCACAATTTTGTCGTCTTTTTCAGCCAACCTTATCAGGTGCTTTCCAAACACACTGGTAAAGCTTGGCCTGGCCGTGTCCACCTGGGTTTCTACCTCATCACCATTTATCTCGAACGGTCCTGTAGAATGGAACTTGCCGGGGCGGGAATCGGCCAGCTTAAAACCTTTCCCTTTTTGTGTGTAAACGTGCAAAATCGCCGGATGCTCCAATTGACCCAACGCCTGAAATAATTGTACGAGGGACTCTACATCGTGGCCATCAACAGGACCAAAGTAGGGGATATTTAAGCTTTCAAACATCTGACTGGCCGGCAGAACCATTCGGATGCTTTTCTTAATCCTCTCAATCGCATCCTCAACACTTCTGCCGATAACCGGCATGTGCTCTAATATATTTCTGGCGGTCTTGCGCAAATCCTCATAGGTCTGGCTCAGCCGGACTCTGGAAAAATACTTTGCCATCGCCCCAACAGTTGCATCTATCGCCATTGAGTTGTCGTTGAGCACGATTAGTAACTGCCTCCTGGCCAACCCAAGATTATTTAGCGCCTCAAAGCTGGTGCCGTTAACGATACTTGCATCACCAACCACAGCCACAATTTTCGATTCCGCCAGACGGACGGCGGACAAGTTTCGATTTTCGATTTTCGATTTCAAACCGGCAATGGGCAATCGCATATCGGCAATCAATTGGTCTCCTATTGCCATTCCAATTGCTGTTGCTATCGAGGTTCCGGCATGCCCGACGATGAAGCGGTCGTACACGCTTTCAGCAGGATTGGGAAAGCCGCTTACGCCGCCTGCCTGGCGAAGCTGAGCGAACTTGTCTTTTCTTCCGGTAATGATTTTATGCGTGTAGCATTGATGGCCGACGTCCCACAGCAGATTATCACGCTTGAAATCGAATACATAGTGCAGTGCCAGCGTCATCTCTACCACACCGAGATTGCTGGCCAGATGCCCGCCGGTCTTGCTGACCGAATCAAGAATGAACTGCCGTATCTCATCCGCCAGCTCACTGAGATGCTCAACTGGCAGCTTCTTCAAATCCGCCGGACTATTTACCTGCTCTAATAATCTGCCCATCGGAGGCTCTTTCAATTAACAAATACCCATAATTTCAACCAAATATGCAGGTAGTTGCGGAGAAAAATCCCCATTTTTACCCGCCGTAGGTGGGTTAAAAGCCCCACCTGTGCTTTCTCCGCAAGGAGTCCCTATGACTAACGGGGTTTACTTCTTTTACCGTAATAACTTATCGCAAAAAAGGCCATTTGTAAAGCGTTTTTTTTCGTCAAATTTACGCAGGTTCATCCAATTATAGAGAGACGTTGTGGTACGGGCTTTGTGGCACGGCCATCCCTTCGACTTCGCTCGGGACAGGCTTGGCCGTGTTTTTCAAAATCACGGGCTCCAAGCCCGTGTTACAATAGAGATGATTATGGAAACGGAAAGACTATCCTGGCTGCAGTTCCTTTAGCAACCTCATCGTGACTATGTAAGATAAACACTGCTTTGCTATCATATTAGAGTGTCGGTTCTGCCGGTTCAATAGGGCGTTGGAGATATGCCTCGGTATCCAGCTACTTCTGCTGTTCGGGACTACGGCTGGGCCTTTGCCCTGACGAGATGGTTTCTTTGAGAGATTTCAATCTTGTCACATAATCGTTGATACCTTTTTGATATGCCTGCTGCAGCACAGGCAGTTGTGGCTTTGGACCACCTAATTCAATTGGAAGAGTATCAAGTGTCAATACTGAGTATTTCCGGTATTCCACAGAGTCGAACCCGAAAATATCAGACAGCGTCTCATTGACCTTGTCCTCCAGCGCTTTGCTATTAGCATCAAACCGTCCCATTACGGTCTTCACATCAAAATCTTTTAAGTCTTTAATTCGCCAGTCTAATTCCGCAATGGCCTTCGTCAAGTCGTCAGCCAGTAAAAGTCCGGATTCTGGTTGTTTCTTTCGGGATATTCTTGCCATCGTTTTTCCCCACTGCTGTTGATCTATCTGTTGATCTAAATGACACTATGTTAACCTTGTTAACCTTGCCCATGAGATGATTCTTAAGCCCCCATAACAATCTCAAAGGTGGTTATAGCTACCGATTTTCGAAGTCCAGCAGAGTGCTTTTACGCAGACAGCTAACAGAAACTGTGCGACCATAAAGCAAGCTTACTTCTTATAATAAGTCGGGAAAAAAGGAGTAAATCTTGATTAAAATCCGAGATTTTTCCTGTGGTGTGACAGCCGTATGTCACAGTAGGCAAAAATTTTCTAAAATTTAATCGCAGAATCCTTCTCTGAAGCAAGCACCCGGAGAGTATGAATAAAAAAAGGCCATAAGTAAACTGCGTATGGCCCGTTGGCTCGCAACCAAGATATGCTTCAGCACAACATATTTTTTTAAAACAGCGGAGGCGAGCGGCTCTGAATCGGCAAATGAAATTTCTTATAAAATCCCTCGTTCACTACTCTTTTGTGCTTAAAACCAAATAATGGCTTCAAGCCAATCCTTTCGGCAGATGCAGCAATAACACCGAGCATCAACCCGATTGGGGATATCATACTTTCTTCCATAGTCCAAACCCCCAAACTATCTATTGTTTTATCGACTCAAATCCATCTTTTTTCTTAACTAATTATTTCCTCAATCGAGCTTTCGCCAAAGCCGCTTTCTCTCGTTAAAGACGTGGATTACAACACAAATTGCCGCTTTATCCTGTGAGATAGCCACCTGACCGCTGCCTAAATTGAAGTTTTTAATACTGATATGCAGCTTTCTGAAAAGAAATGCCTCCGGCTCATCGATTAAACTATATCGGAAAATGCTACAGAAATGCAGGTAAAACAAAATCCCTGTGTAGGCCTCTTTTGTCAGTTACTTTGTTCTTTCGAGCAGAGCGATAGCGAGTTTTCTGAGTGCATCGGCTTTCGGGCCGAACGGCTCAAGGGCAGCTACGGCTTCATCAGCGAGCTTCTTTGCTAACTGCCTCGATTTTTCCAGACCCACCACCGCCGGGTAAGTGCATTTAGCAGCTCTGGCGTCCTTGCCAGAGGTCTTGCCTAATTGCTCACTCGAGGCGCACACATCAAGAATATCGTCAGCTATCTGAAAACCCAGACCGAGCTTTAAGCCATATTCACACAGACAGTTATATTGACTCTCGTTCGCACCGCCGCAGATGGCCCCCATCGCAGCGGCACATCGGAACATCTTAGCTGTTTTATTGATGTGGATATACTCCAACTGATTTTCGATTTCCGACTTCCGATTTCTGATTTTTGATTTCTGATTTTCAATCGTCAATCGTAAATCGTCAATCGTAAATTTCATATCAGCTAACTGTCCTGCAATCATACCGCCAGACCCTGCTGCACTGGCCAGCTCGTCAATCAGCTTCACGGCAATGGCCGGCTTATCAATCTCCCTGGCCAGAATCTCAAACGCCAGCGTCAATAGTGCGTCGCCGGCCAGGATGGCCGTAGCCTCATCAAATGCCTTATGGCAGGTTGGCTGACCACGCCGAAGGTCGTCATTATCCATCGCCGGCAAATCATCGTGCACCAGCGAATATGTATGCACCATCTCCATCGCCGCTGCTGCAATCTCAGCGTTACGATTCATCCCCGCCTTCGGCGGGCCAACAAGCTCGCAGCACCAGAGAACCAGCGCCGACCGAATCCGCTTGCCCGGCGCTTCAAGCGTGTAACAAAGCACTTCTTTTAGCTCGCTATCTATCGGCTGAGAGGCCAAAAACTGCCTCAACACATCATTAACTAACTGTGCTTTCTGATGTAGTTGAGCTTCGAAGTTCATTGACTATTCGCCATTGACTATTTACTATTGAGTATTGGAAAAGACATTAAAAGCAATTCAATAATAGATAGCAAAAACAAAAAAGTAAACCCCGTTAGAAATTTTTTCTTTTTTATTGTATCATAACCTCGCTGTAGATTTTTTAACGGGGTAAATCGAAAAATGATTCTAATTCTTGGTGTTACCGCATCGGGCAAAGGCCGATTGGCCTTCGATTTGGCCGAAAGTCTGGGTGGGCTTCGACTGAGCTCAGCCGAACGTCCTGAAATAATCAGCATCGACTCGATGAAGGTCTATAGGCGGATGGACATCGGTACTGCCAAGCCGCCAAAACAAACGCGCGAGCGCATCAAATATCACTTAATAGACATAGTTGAGCCGAGTGAATCGTTCAGCGTAGCTACCTTCCTGAAATTGGCCAACGAAGCAATAGAGCAGATAACCAGCCGAAATAAACCCGTCATCGCAGTCGGCGGAACGGCCCTGTATATAAAGGCCCTGCTTTATGGCCTTTTCAAAGGCCCCGGAACTGATGAGCAAATACGTTCCGAATTGAAAGCACAAGCGCAAGCCGAGGGCCTGAACCATCTGTATCAGGAATTGATGGAAGTTGACCCGAAAGCTGCCGAGCGTATCAGCTCAAACGATGCCAAACGTATAATCCGTGCTCTGGAGGTCTATAGAATCACCGGAAAACCAATCTCAAGTTTCCAGAAGCAATGGACAGAGGACAGAGGACAGAGGACAGAAGACAGAAAACAGAAAAGACATAACTGGTTAATCATCGGCCTGCGAAGAGAAAAGGCCGAAGAAAATAAGAGAATCAACGCAAGGGTAAAAAGGATGTTCGAGGAGGGTCTCGTTGATGAGGTCAAGTCCCTGTTAGCTGAAGAAAAATCGCTAAGTAAACAGGCCCGATGTGCGATTGGCTATGCTGAAATAATCGATTACCTTAATGGAAAGTATGGGTTAGAAGAAGCTATCGAACTTATGAAGAAAAACACTCGCCGATTAGCCAAGAGCCAGCGAACCTGGTTCAAGACCTTTCAAAATGTTCACTGGCTCGACATCGAGCCCGAAGAACCACACGAAAAAATCCTCAACCGGACGAAAGAACTGCTATCAGGAAAGTGCCTAAAGTAAACTAAAATCCCTAAAATGAGATAAAGTTATAAAAAACCGATTAGCTGAAAAACAA
The DNA here is from genome assembly GCA_964622085.1 of uncultured Pirellulales bacterium. Taxonomy (GTDB): domain Bacteria; phylum Planctomycetota; class Phycisphaerae; order Sedimentisphaerales; family Anaerobacaceae; genus CAZBWE01. The sequence continues at coordinate 5,294 of CAZUPG010000020.1, forward strand.
AGCTGTCCTTGAGCTTACCAAGCTTTAGGCACTTCAAATTTTAGTTCACTTTAGGCACTTTATGTGGTTTACAGCTGGTGTTGGGCGCGCAGCATGGCGGCGGTATCGCCAAGAACAAGCTGTTTTATTAAACTAACTGGAACCAAAGTGAGCCCCAAATTGAAGATTTTTTCCTCCACCATTGAAGCGATAGCCCTTGCGGTTTGTCCGGAAAGGCCGTGTTTAGCCACCAAATCACTGACTATTCTGGATTTGTTCCACCGACATTTACCATTCAGCTGTTCAGCATCACATAGCAAATCAGCATCCTGCAGTTCCCTGATATCTACAGAAACAACTTCGACCCGGCAGCGTTTGAGCTTGCGCTTGAAATGATACTCGCTTATTGCGACAGCAGCTTCTTCGAACTTTGTGGCGGTAAGGACTACCTTAATCATAGAAAATATCTCGCTGCTTGTTACACTATGACGCTTTTGTCTGTGATAAAGAAAATATGTTACCACCTCGGCAAGCTGCTCTGCAACTTCAATATCCGGCTCACCCACCTGCGCCAGAGCATTGCTGATAGTCCCTATGACTTTTGTGTGAAGGTATTCTTCAACACTGCCGTCTGCTTTAATAACTTTAAGCTGAACTTTCATCCCCGCCATTTTTACCTCCCTGCAAAATTCGAAACACGAAACTATGAAAAGCACTAAGCACTAAATCCTAAATTCTAAACAATATCAAATGACCAAAATCCAATGCCACAAAAGGTTACCGTTTTCAACTGTTACTAATTTGCGCTGTAGTACATATCCCTTATTCATCAAAAAGTGTCGGCTGACCGATTGGCTCTGGCTCGGAAATAGCGTGGCTTACTTCCTCAATCAATTCGCCTGCATCGGTAAAATCTCGATAGACACTCGCAAAACGAATATACGCGACCTTGTCAATTGCGCGAAGGTGCTTCATTATGCTTTCGCCGATAAACGCAGAAGTTACCTCCTTGTCAAAGTTGCGAAATATACCTTCTGCTACACTGTCGGCTATGTGCTGAATCTGCTCTGCTGAAACCTCCCTCTTGTAACAGGCCTTCTGAATACCAGCGATGATTTTTTCTCTGTCGTAAGGAACGCGAGAGCCGTCTTTCTTCACTACGTAAAGCTTAAAGCTCTCGCCCACTTTTTCATACGTAGTAAAGCGCCTTTTACACATCAGGCACTGACGCCGACGCCGGATTACTCTGCCGCCATCACTTGAACGTGAATCAATGACCCTATCCTCATCTTCCTTACAAAAGGGACATCTCATTTCGCGCCTCGTATCTCGTCTGACCTTCCTTCGACTACACTCCCTTCGGCAAGCTCAGGGCAGGCAGGACAAGCTTGCGTACTGCGCCCGAGGAGCACACCTATCAACTCATCAAGACAATACTACATATAGTTAGTACAGATATTCTAAAGACAATATATAGTATGTCAAAAAAATTTACAAGAAAGCTGTTAAAAGATTTGGACTGGGGTTGTTAAATTTTCTTTTGGAGCTACTTAATTCAAGGATTGATAAGCACTAAAGAAAAAAGTTTAGAAAAATTCACGGTCCTTTTTGGTGATTATTTTTTGTAAAAAAAGCCCCCACGCCTGCTTGTCGCAGACAAGCGTGGGGGTCAACTCGGAAAGAAACTTAATTTTGCCCCCTTAGATCCTACAGCAGCATACAGGAGTCTTTTCCTGCCTGGCTTGGCCCTGCAGGAAAATGGGGCCCATCTCTGATACTCAGGTGGCCACGGCCCGTTTAATTGCCGGGCTGACCCTGCCTGCTTTATTTACCCCACTCCTATTAAAGTCTAACATAAAAATCATCAAAGGCCAAATAGAGATAAAAACTTTTTATTACCGAAAATCCTGCATCTGGCCCCGTGTTATATTTCCTCGATTTTTCCACCCTTAACAATTTAATACGTCTGAGGCGTATAAAGCTATATTTCAAATCTATCTTATGTCCTACATCTAACCTTTTGCCCTTGCGTACCAATCCGGGTCCTGGGCGAGTTTTTCTCTGGCCTGCTTCGTCATCATTTCAAAAGCCGGGTGGGTGCTTTGCCAGGCACGCTCAGTAAAAGGGCTTCGTCGCATCTTCTCTACCTCTATAGCTACCTCATTAAAATAGCTGCCGTAGATATGCAGCGAATCGCTAATATCGACATACCTGCCTACCATTACCGGCTGATTTATTTTATCAGAAATCCGCTCGGCGATTGTCCTTTGAAGGTCGGTTAACGCATAGACATTCATAAACCACGCCTTGTAAAGGTCACGGCTTCTCCAGTGCGTATTCATATTAAGTGTAAGACCGCCTGCCCCATTTTCCACCAATCGACACCATATCCTCTGCAGACAAGGCGGGTCATCTGTCGCCGGGTCCGCTGTCGGCATCCAGGTTACTGCTTGTGCTCTTCGGCTGTAATCCGTCTTTGATAAGCAATCTACTATATACTGAATCTGGTCGACCTTTTTGAAGGGCTTGGGCGAATCAGTGTTCCGGATATTTTCTACAGGACAGTATGAGAATAATCGTTCGTGATATGTATAAGTCCACTTACCTGCAGCGGGGTCAATCCAATGGTCGTGAATGCCATTGACTACCTCTTGCCGGTACGACTCAAGCTCTTCAGGGCCGCCCGGGAAATTCTTATGTATCCTCGGCCCACCAAATGGATTCGTTATAGTAACGATAACGGTTGCATCTTTGCTGGGTGGGTCTTGCGGTTTGTCATATTGTGTCTTGATATCCAGCCCATTATCCCATACCGCCAGGACAGCTTTCTCCCACGCTTCCGGCAGACAATCCGCAGTTATCGAAATCACAGGTATATTAACAACTGATGCAGCAGGGGACATCTATACGTTTCTCCACGAGTCTGTTTTGATTTGCTTTTATTTGAAACTGCCAAGGTCGGTTTCTTCATCGGTGATATTGTACCTTTTCCTGTATCGCTGCGGTATGTCACGGAGCATTCTCTTGGCCTTAAAAGCATATTCACTTTCCGGCCATTTGCGGATTATCTCCCGGCAGTGCTCAACCATATTCTTATATCCCAGCTTTACGCCGGGCAATCGGCCCATCTTTCTTTCGGCCAGGGCCGTCTCGAAGAGTTTTTCCGCTCGGACCTTATCCTCAGGGATAAGCTCCTTAAATCGAGGTCTCGGCTTAGTTTTTCTAACCGCTTGTGTAGTGCGCGGTGATCGTTTTGGCACCGGCTCGGCACGTAATCTCTTATCATCCTGCCGCACTTGTTCCTGGTAAGTCCTTGGCTTGGCCTCCTGTTCAGAATCAGGCACCGGCTCCTTCTTGCAACCCGAAATGGAGGTCATCAGGAAAATCAAACCCACAATTACAATCGCCAAACTCTTTATTTTCAGCCAGCAAGTATTCATAATAGTTTCCCTTCCTTCTAACATCAATTATTGATTATTTCCAACCGATTGTTTATAATTGATTTAAGAGCTTAGTATCCTTTTGTCAATTATAAATAAAAAATAGGAAATAGTCAAGTTCACACGAAGTGGCAGTAGCTTGTGCCACAGGTAGCTAAATGTTAACAGGGCTTATAGAGGCAATTTGTCAGGTTATATCGGTCCGCCGAAGCTCCATCGCGATGGAGCTGACCTTAGATTTAGGTAAATTAACTAACGATAGCAAAGTCGGTGATAGCATCGCTATAAACGGTGTATGTCTTACTATCGCCCGTCTCGATGGTAGCTCTGCAACCTTTGACGTTAGCGCTGAAACTCTGGCAAAATCGACTCTGGGCAGATTGGGCCCTTCGTCGCAAGTCAACATCGAACGGGCAATGAAAGCAACTGAAAGATTCGGCGGACACTTCGTTACCGGCCATATTGACGGGACAGCAACTATTAAACGAGTTGATAGACAGGGCAATTATGCCGATATAAGGTTTTCAGCCGGGCCTGAACTGCTTGACCAGATGGTAGTCAAGGGTTCAGTCGCCGTTGACGGAGTTTCCCTGACAATCGCAACTATGGATGACATCAGCTTCAGCGTCGCCTTAATTCCCGAAACTCTTAAAAAAACTATGCTTAACAAGGCAAAAATTCGTGATATGGTGAATATAGAAACGGATATAATCGTAAAGACGGTAAAAAAACAGCTTGATAAGATTTTGCCACAGGAGCAAAATCTAACCGTGGAGAAATTAAAACAACTGGGCTTTTAACTCGTATCTTGTGAAGTGTAATGTAAACCACAAGTGATATGGACAAAATCAACAACAATTCGATAACTGAGCAGCCGGTCATAGGCGTAACGATGGGCGATGCCGCCGGTATCGGGCCGGAGGTTGTTGTAAAAGCCCTGGCTGACCCGGAAATCCGCCGGGCTGCAAAATTTATCGTCTTTGGTATGAATGAGCAGCTTTGTTACTCCGCAGATAAAGCTGAGATTGAACCCTTCTGGGGTCGTCATCAGCACGAAAAAATAAGCAGAGATTATCCGCATAAAGTTATGGTAGCCGATTACGATGATTACTCGGTGCCGGCGTGGATAAAAGCTCCCAGCAGGGTAGCCGGCGAGGCGTCCATAAGGTTTTGCCTTGATGCTATTGACGCCGCTCGGGCAGGCATAATCGATGCGATAGTAACAGCACCAATTAGTAAAACAAGCTGGAAATTAGCCGGTGCAACCTGGCCGGGACACACTGAAATGTTGGCCAAGCGGTGCAAGTCCAAACGAAAGGCGATGATGTTTGTCGCAGGACCATTAAAAGTCGCTCTTGCGACAATTCACGAGGCGCTTTTTGAAGTAAGGCACAAGTTCACAATTGGCTGTGTTTTCGAGCCAATAGACTTACTAAATGATGCATTAAAAGAATATTTCAACATCCCGAATCCGAAGATTGGCGTTGCGGCACTGAATCCACACGCAGGTGAGTCCGGCCAATTCGGCGATGAAGAGCAGCGAATTATATCTCCTGCCATCCTGCTGGCACAAGAGCAGGGCATAAACTGCGACGGCCCATTCCCGGCCGACACGCTCTTTCTACGGGCCGCTGGCGGAGAATTCGACGGCGTCGTCGCAATGTATCACGACCAGGGTATGATACCTGTAAAATTACTCGATTTCAAAAAGGCAGTTAATATAACCATCGGCATACCAATAATAAGAACATCACCCGCACACGGAACAGCTTTCGATATCGCAGGTCAAAACTTTGCCGACCCAGCCGGTATGAAATCGGCTATAACCACCGCAATACAAATGGCAAAAACAAAAAAGTCTAAAAACCAAAGCGAAAAACGTAAAGCCATAGTGTAAAACTTAAAATTAAAAAAGATTTAAACTTTGAGCTGTAGTTTTTCGCTTTTAACTTTAAGTTTTTAGTTTTAACGATGCAAACCAAGCAGCAAATCCAGCAGTTGCTCACATCAGCCGGCGCCTCAGTTAACAAACGGCTTGGCCAGCACTTTCTAATTGACCTGAACCTGATGCGGCTGCTCATAGATTCTGCGAATATTGATGATAGTGACATTGTACTTGAAGTCGGCTGCGCCACAGGTTCGCTGACAGAGGCCTTAGCCGAACGCACCGGTTACTGTCTCGCCGTTGAGTACGACCGGGCCTTAGCAGAAATCGCAAAAAAACAGCTCGCAAAAGAAAAAAAAGTCGAGATTATCAACACCGACATCCTTAAGAACAAAAACACTATCAGCCCGATAGTTTCAAACGCACTGGTTTCTGCCCGTAAGAAATACACCGGCCGAATACTGTTAGTTGCAAATATGTCTTACAATGTCGCCTCACCCGTGATGCTGAACCTGGTCACTGGCCCAATTACAGCAGACGGTATGTATGTTACAGTTCAAAAGCAGGTTGCTGACCGAATGACAGCCGCTGCCGGCAACAAGGATTACGGCATCTTGAGCATCCTATTGTGCGCTACCGGCGATGTAAATTTAACAAGAGTTCTGAAGCCGACCGTCTTTTGGCCTGCCCCGAAGGTCGACTCAGCAATCGTTAGGTATGTTCGCAACAAAGAAAAGGTTCGCCGAATCAAAGATATGAAGCTCTTCAGCAAAGTCGTGGGGCTCTTTATGGGCCATCGGCGTAAGACTCTTATGGCCTGTAGTAAATTGGCTACTCGTCGGGGCGAAGCCCGCCGTAGCCCGAAAGGCAACCTCGCAGAAATTAAAAGTTGGCAGGATATTTTTAATCGTGCATCCATCGACCCACACAAGCGTCCCGAACAAATATCGCCCAAAGATTACATCGCCATCGCAAATCTGTGCCATCTATACTGCAATAAACCCCATTAGTCATAGGGCTCCGCCGTTAGGCGTCCCCAAGCGGACTGCCGTAAGGCATCCCATAGGGATTGCGGAGAAAACTCGGGTGGGGCTTCTAACCCCCTAACGGGTAAACCTTCACTCTGTTAGGAAAATTATTTCTAACGGAGTAAATCGTAAAACGGCTGAAAATTTCACGCGATTACCCATTTTTTAGTGGTTTGAGTGGTATTTTCCCAATCCTTAGCTGATATAACTGAGCGAATTGTCGTAAGCCATCTAACAGGCGGTAGTAAACGAACTTTGTATCTTTCCGAAAGCGACTCGTAAAATAAAAAAACCTGCTGACCAGTTGACGAGCCCGCAATAATATCCACGTCAAGAAACCCATCGCGAACATCGCCAATATAACAAGTCTCTGAATAGCTTCATAACGACGAATACGAAAACACTCAAGACCAACACGACTTTTCAAAAAACGGCTGGTTTCTTCACAGGCCCAACATTGTTTGTAATACCAGATTATTTGCTTTGCCTGCTCTAAATTTTCAACAACTATTGTGGTCAAAAGAATCAAAGGTTCTTCAAGACCCGGCAGCCATGAGGCAACGATGTACAAATCTTTGCGATTG
>CAZUPG010000020.1:12219-13575 GCA_964622085.1 uncultured Pirellulales bacterium
AAATTTGCTCTTGCGCAGCTTTGACGGATGTGTTCTACGAGGTCACGTTGAACAATGTGAACGCCGTTAGGCGTAATTACACAGCGGTCGCCTCGCTGACGAATCACAAAATGACAATTCTCAGAAAACCATATTTCATAAAGGTTTAAGGCGTCGAAACCGCGATCTGCTATCCAGATGCCGTTACCATCAATGGCCTTGTTTACAGCTTTTACTGTTTTGTTTATCTGGCTGACCACTGGCTTGAAGAGGATTAGTGAATTAGCGAATTAGTTAATTGGATACTGGATGCTCGATACTCGTTGGCCGGATTCTTCGCTTCCTCCCTCGCTAAAGCTACGGAGGACAAGATGCGCAGGGTGACAGTTTTGAGATAGTCTCTTAAAGGTCTTCAAGCTCATCCAGAGTTGAGTCGGATTCATCAAGCTGAAGTTCAGCGAAACTGTCCTCATCTGCTACAGGATTTGCCTCTGGTTTTTCTTTCTGAGGTGGTTTTTGCGAGGGTTGCTGCGGTGGGACAATTTCTTTGGGTTGTCCGCCAATCTGTATCAAGAATGTTAGAGGGCCTATTTTGAGGTAGTCGCCTGGTTTAGCAGCTGCCTCATCTACGCGCTTACCGTTAAGGTAGGTACCATTACGTGAGCTGATGTCACGGATTTTGAGGGTGTCTGTGTTGAAATTCAGCTGGCAGTGCCTTCTGGAAACGGACGTAAGGGGAATGCATAAATCGCAATCTTGACGACGGCCAATTATCGTAACTTCGCTCGGCAAAGAGAAGGTCTTCTGCGAGCCGTTTTTCTTGAATAGAACCAGAATTACGTCCATTTTAGTTTGTTCTCGATAAATCTATATACTATCATATTCTTACCTATTATACCAAAAAAAGCGAACGATAACAGCAGAAATCCTTGACAATTTGATTTGAGTAGATATTTTTATGTGTAAACCCCGTTAGAAAGCTCGGGCGGGGCTTTCTTGAGCGTGGCACGGGCTCCCGGTTCGACAAGCTCACCGCCCCGAGCGGAGTCGAGGGGCAGCTCGTGGAAACACGGAACGTAACACGGCTAGGCATGTCCTGAGCGCAGTCGAAGGAATGGCCGTGCCACAAAATATGAGGGATTTGTTTACTGGATAAATCTATGGCAAAAGTGACACTGCCCGACGGCAGCATAGTAGATGTTTCCGACGGCACAACGGTAAAACAATTATCCGAACAAATAGGGCAAGGGCTGGCAAAGGCAGCTATAGCTGCGAAAGTAAATGGGCAATTGGTAGATTTATCAACACCCCTCAATGGCAAATCAGCCGTTCAAATCATCACGGCCAAAGATGAACAAGGCCTTAAAGTAATGCGGC
>CAZUPG010000021.1:0-13552 GCA_964622085.1 uncultured Pirellulales bacterium
GCCAATCGCGCGCAAAATCAGTTCGGATTTTTTCAAATACACACCGTTCTTCGCTTCGCTACGAACGGCATAGCCGCTAGAGCTTGAAAATGTGGCACGTATACATTCTGAAAATGTCTGATGGGGAATATTATGTCGGCTCAACTAACAACCTAAAGAGGCGAATGGAAGAACATACAGGCGGACAGGAAATCTCGACAAAATGGCGGCTTCCGGTGGTACTGGAAGCTTATATCGCAGTTAAGTCAGAGGGGACATCGCGACGTCTTAAGAAATATTTAAAAACGTCGTCTGGGAAAGCGACTCTAAGGAAAAGAATTTTACCCGACGAAGCGTTAGCGTAGTCAGGCCCGCCCTCTCCGTTACTTCGGATAGGCATGTTGCAGGTTCTTGCACTTAGGGGCTTTTTAGTAAGCGATGAATGACCAATTAACCGTCCGGTTTTACGTCTTTCGCCTCTTTTCTGTTCTCTCTGCAGAATTCACCCATCAGTTCCATCGCTCTATTCATTTTTTCAGCTGAGCCGTCCATCCTCACATAGGCATCAACCAATTCTAATAACTCCGCTGCCGGCTCAACCTGGCCGTAGTGATGTGCGACATTTACAATGGCAGCGTCAAGGCCGTATTCCATTGCCCTTGCCAGATAAGCTCGGCAGACCCCCACCTTTCGCCCCGGCAGGTCTCGCATGCAGTTACTTATCCCAAGCGAACAATGCACACCTTTCATCTTCGGGTCGCTTTTGATTTTCTTTATTGTCTCAAACGTCCTGTAGGTATAACCCGGCACATTCGGCTCCATCGGCATATCTATCGCCAGTGGAAATACTGTCGAGTCAAAGAAAATCTGCTCCGGCTTAAACTTATATTGCCCGACCGCAACATCAAAAATCTGCTCTGCCAGATTGTACAGCTCATCGACGGAATGTGAGCCGCCAGGACCGGTGGGCTTACCTTCGCTGACTAAAAGACCAACAAACGCAAAGTCGTATTTTTTCTTCAACGGCAGTATTTTATCCGCCGTATATATCTTGACCGAATTTATAAGGGGCTGATTGACTTGTTCGGCGGTATTGTACCACTCTTTCAGGCCGGCTGTCAGAACATCGTCGTTGCTGCTGTCGACGCAAATCGGCACGCCCTTGCCACATTTGCGGACCAGCCGGACGTACTCCACCATCATATCAACGGTAACCTGCGGCTCGTCCTCGCCGAAGGCATCAAGATTGACCGCTATGTAATTAGCGCCATCATCTGCCTGAGATTCAATCAATGCCTTGATATGATTCAATGGCTCGCTCGGCGCCGAATATGGCTCGTTGCCGAGTTCTGCTAACTGCTTCATTACCTTGCTGGTTTTCGGAATTGAAGCGTGGACAGATTCGCCGATAGTAATCAAAGGACTTCTCATAAATTAAACCTTTCCTGACTAATGGTTCCGGTGGGCTAAAGCCCACCCTACATTCTCGTCATTCGTAGGCGGGGCTTGCCCCGCCATTACCTTATTGGTGGACTTTAGCCCACCTTGATTAACAAAAGCAGTCGTTTTGGTCTTGTGGATAACCTGTTAATAAGTCAAATTCCATCTTTTTTCGGCGATGCTGGGAACATTAGGCAAAGCCGGCAGCGTTTTATATTATCCTGTCCCGCATCCATCCAAAATTAAAGATTGTGCTCCATAAGCCCTTGGAATCAAAAGACTTGGATTTGTCGACAAAATAGCACTTCAAACTCGTCTTTATCGAGCAGCTTATGAGCCGACAATCTGCCCGGATTCTCTAAAATTTGTAGAGATTTATCAGGGGATTGTGTCGTTAGTGGATAATTCATATAGGGTTTCCCTTTATATGTGGGCAAATCCCAGTCCTCAAAAGGCCGTTTCTTCATTAAAAGTGGCTATTTTTTCTTTGAGTGCCTGGCATGTTGCCATCGGGTATTCGGCATCGGTCACCGCAGAGCAAACCGCGATTGCACCAGCACCGGCCTTTAAAACATCCTCGACATTCTCCGGCGTTATACCTCCAACAGCGACATTACCGATGCCAGTATCGATAAGCTCCTTCGTCGCCAGTTTGACATAATCCAGCCCGACTGGCTCAGCGTCAGGTTTCGTGCCGGTGGAAAAAACAGGTCCTAAGCTCACATAGGTAGGATACTCCTTGCAGGCACTGCGCAATTGTTCGAGCGAATGCGTACTTTTGCCGATAATCAGTGGAGCTAATTGGAGCTTGCGTGCCTGCTCAATGGGCAAATCATTTTGGCCGAGATGCACGCCATCAGCACCAGCGGCAACTGCGATATCAACACGGTCATTTATGATGCTAAGAACACCGGCGGCTTTGCAAACTTTTACAAATTCAGTAGCAATGACAAAGAGTTTATCGTCTTCGGTGTCCTTTGTCCGTAGTTGAATGCAATCTGCACCACCAGCGGCGCACCGATGGGTCAAGGAAATAACATCCACAGGCAAATTGCTGCTGATTATCAGATACAACCCAACACACCTGAATTTCTCAGCCGGCTCGCTGAAAAGAACGATATCCTTCTCGAGTGTATAGGCCTCATATCGCAGCTTCTCGATTGCCTCTGCTACGGGCCGATTTAGCGTTTGTGTCATCTCCGCTAATGTCCGCAACGCCTCCGTCAGCCGTTTACAGGCGGCCGTAAAGCAATCGCTTAGATTGTCACGCGTAAGCTGCTTATCGACAGTTTTACCGATACCAACATCGCCGAGTGTATCTCTGCTTGAGATGAGCCGGCCGGCATCGAGTTTGTCGATAGCCGAGGAAAGCTCGTGGCGAAGCTGTTTGGCGCGTTCAGCTAACGGCCTACAGTTCAAAGCGAACCTGCAAAATTCCTCTATTATCCGAACCCCCTCACGGGCACGATTAAAGTTAGCATCGATAATCCTATAAACCGCACGTTCCATAACAGCTTTAATTGTACACCAAGAGACTATAATTGAGTAGCGAAAATTAAACAAAAAACAGCAGACAAGTGAACCTTCACCCAGCCAATCTGTGTAGTGCGAAAAGAAGGCTTGCCTTTACGCTTGACAAGTTTACCAAAGCGATACGAAGTTGGGTTTTGCTCGGCAAGCTGACGTGCTTGAATGGGTATCCACGCTCCGTCGCCATAGCTTCCGCCTTCGCGCGAGGGACATAGCCGCTTCCGGCCTTCGCAGCCCCCCGCTCCTGTCGTTCCCCGCCGCCCCGCCTCGTGTCGGGAGACACGGGGGCAGAGTAGGCTCGGCGGAGTCCCTTGGAGCGGCGGCGACTGCCAGCCTTCAGATTACTCAGAATCCCCGATAAATCGCAATAAATGGCGATTTCCTACAAGTCGAACCACAAAACGATACTTAGAGCCTATCCGAATAACCCTGAATGGCCGATATATTCAAAGGCAATGATGCCTTTGAAAGACCAGCTATAGAGAGTCAAGAGTGAACTACCACCGAGCAAGCTCGGTGGTAGTTCACTTTATCAGCTTTATAATCTCATCGAGGTCGTTCGGTGCTTCTATTGGTGGATTGCTGAATTCGCCCTGTTTTTCTTTGTGGTAGCTGACCGTTACGTTTGGGTCTTTTAACGGATGGCCGGTCAGCACGCAAGCAACCCGCTGGTCGGCATCGATTATGCCTTCAGACCTGAGATGCCTTAGGCCTGCTATAGTTGCCGCCGAGGCCGGCTCACAACCTAATCCGTATTTACCTACAATCGCCTTTGCATCGAGAATCTCCTCGTCCGTTACAGCGCGGACAACGCCGTTGCATATATCGAGCGCTCGGAGGCACTTCTTCAGATTGACCGGACGAGAAATTTCTATCGCCGAAGCACACGTGTGCGGCGAAAAGTTACGGGCCGTCAAATCGGCGTAATAATCATCAATGATTGCCTGATTAACTCCGCCGTCATTCCAAAGGAGCTTTTTGTTATGGACTTGGCCATGCCTTACGGCATTGACCAGCTCGGTAAGCGTATCTGCTCCGGTAGCGTTAATAATTGCCATTCGAGGTATTTGCTCGATTAAGCCGAGCTGCTTCAGCTCGTAAAAGGCCTTGCCGAATGCGCTGGAATTTCCCAGGTTTCCGCCTGGGACGATAATCCAGTCCGGCACCTCCCAGCCCAGCCCTTCGATAATTCGATACATTATGGTCTTTTGTCCTTCGAGACGAAATGGATTCAATGAATTGAGCAGATACAGTCCCAGCTTTGTACAGACATCCTGAACTTGTCGCATACAGTCATCAAAATCACCACGTATTTGGATAGTCTTGGCGCCGTAATCCATCCCCTGGCTGAGCTTACCAAAAGCGATACGGCCTGAGCCGATGAACACCGTAGCCTTCAGGCCACAGCTGTGTGCATACAAGGCCACTGACGCTGAAGTATTTCCCGTTGATGCACAAGCACTGGAAGTTGCACCAACCATCTTCGCGTGGCTAAATGCCGCCGCCATTCCATTGTCCTTGAATGAGCCGGATGGGTTTAGTCCCTCATATTGCAGATATAAACGCCCCGGCTTCATATCGACATATTCAGCTACGGCGTTATTTTGCTGCAGGATTGTCTGGCCTTCGCCTATGGTTACCTTGTATTTGTCATCACAGAAGTTAAGCAGCTCGCGAAATCGCCATACACCGGAAAAATCGAGTGGATTACCTCTATTTGCCCAGCGTTTTGCAAAGTCGCTTAGTTTATTCGGAACCTCGATTTTGTCCCAGTTATATTGTACATCTAACAGCTCGCCACAGGTTGGACACTTAAACAGCGCCTGCCAGCAGTCGAACTGAGCCCCGCAATCGGGGTTAATACACTTTTGATAAGCCGTGTCAGTTATGCCCATATAATTTCCTGTTATCCGTCCGTTGTTTCGTCTGCTATCTCTTGTCATTATCAGTAATACAGCGACGAAGCAAGCTTAACCAAACTTCCGGATTTTATACCATAATTTTTCGTTTTTATCTATCGGTCTGTCAACTGTGATTTTGCAGGTCAAAACCTGCGGTAAAACCGCAGGCTAAATACTAAACGCTATCCGCTATACCCTATTTCTGCGTTGATTTTTTCTATCAGCGCGGGCAATTCAGAAAGCTGGTTTATTTTCCAGGCACCTTTCGGCGGTTTCTTTCCTTCATTGGTGTAAGCGGCTTTTAGAACGGCTCTCATACCAGCTTTCACCGCAGGATTAATATCTATATTGATGCGGTCTCCTACGAACAATATATTTTCGGACAGCTCGCCGATTCTATCGGCGGCAATCTTAAAAATCCTGGCGCTTGGCTTTCGGAAAGCAAATTCGTATGAATAAAGTCTAACTGTAAAAAAATCAAGTATGCCCAGCTCTTTTAGATGTTTCTCCAGGGAGCAGCCGTTCACGCAAGTATTCGAGACTATGCCGAGTTTTAGGCCCAGTTTTTTAAGTGAGATTAGGGTCTCTTTTATTTTCGGCTCGACCTGCGCGATTTTACTCAACGGCTCATACCACAGCCAAGCCATGTGTCGCCACTGCTGCTCGTCGAGTTCGATGCCCTTTTTCATCCCGACCTTTTTTAATAACGCAAGGGTATCGAAATCTCTTCCAAAAATACTGCCGAGCCAGCATCGCAAATGCAGCCGTATTAGGTTTCGCCAGCAGTGATATTTGAAATTTCCCACCGGTTGGCCCAGATTTTTTAAAAAATCATAAGATGCTCTTGCCCCCGCGATAAAAAGCCAGGTCGGCTTGACTTTGCCAAAATTCAGCAAAGTATCACCAAGGTCAAAAAGTACCGCTTTGACCCTTCGACTCCCTCGACTACGCTCGGGATAGGTTCGCTCAAGGCCAACGGTGAGCGGTGTCGAACCATTGATTTTTTTATCCGGCATAATTAGCGTAAATGCGTTGATGCGTTTATGTGTAAACTGGGCTTATCCATTCACTTATTTTCTTAAAGGTGGTAAGTCATCGCCGAAAGTGTCCTGGACCCACTCGAACATTTCCTCATCCGATATAATCGATACCCTGTCGGCAGCATACTCGGCATCGATTTTGTCTTTTATTTTGGTTATACGAGGGTCGTGCTTGGGGATTTCGATTTGGTATCTGGCTTCTATCCAGTGTTTGACCCCTGCTGCCCCACTTTTATCAGTAATTGCAACACCGGAAGGACGATTGAGTAACTTTTTGGTATCGAAGCAACTGTATATTTCCTCGTCTTTTAATAAACCATCGGCGTGAATACCAGCCCGTGTGACGTTGAAATCCCTTCCAACCAACGGATAGTTGTGCGGAATTTCAAAGCCCAGCTCTTTTCTGGCGTACTCAGCTAATTCGGTTATGGCCAAGTAATTGACGCCGCTGGTCTGGCCTTTCAGTTGTGCATGTTCAACGACAAGCGCTTCTAATGGAGGATTACCTGTTCGCTCGCCACTGCCGAATATTGCGGCGTTGGCGGCGCTACAGCCGTATAGCCAAGCCGTGACGGCATTTACCTGAACCTTGTGCAAATCGTTATGGCCGTGCCATTCCAGCCATTTTGATGGAACCCCAATTTGTCGAAGCCCGTGGACAAGTTTAGGAACACTCCGCGGCAAAGCAACTGCCGACCAGGGAAGACCAAATCCAAGGGTATCACAAAGGCGTATCTTGACCGGCTTGTTATATTCTTTGGAGAGTTTCATTAACCGGGCTGCAAATGGAAGGACAAAACCTTCATAATCAGCTCGCGTAATGTCCTCGAAATGACAACGTGGTATAACACCATTATCAAGGGCAGCTTTAGCAATATCAACATATACACTCATTGCCTGGGCGCGTGTCTTTCGCAGCTTCAGGAAGATATGATAATCACTTGCTGAGGTCAAAATGCCGGTTTCGCTGAGTCCCATTTGCGAGACCAGCTTAAAATCGGCTGGCACAGCCCGAATCCAGCCGGTTATCTCGGGGAATCTATAACCTCGCTCTTTGCAAAGTTCTACTGCTTCTCTATCACGTTTTGAGTATAAAAAGAACTCGCATTGGCGAATCAAGCCAGTGCCACCATCTATCTCGTGCAGAAAGTCAAATATCCTCAAGATTTGCTCCGGCGTATAAGGTGGTCTGGCCTGCTGGCCATCACGGAAGGTCGTGTCCGTTATCCAGATTTTATCAGGAATATCATACTCAATTCTTTCGTTGTCGAATTCTACACTGGGAAATTCGGAATATGGGAAAATCTTACGGTATAGATTGGGTTTATCTACATCAACGAGTTTAGTGTTTTTTTTCACCATTATTCATCTCCATCAAAAGCTCAAAGTGCCTAAAGTGAGCTAAAATGCCTAAAGTTATTAGAATTAAGTTTGTTAGATTTTAGGCACTTTATTCACTTCGATTCACTTTTTATTTCCTTCATTTCTTAGTACGAAATACGACAGTGGCCAAGGTGGGATTCGAACCCACACGTCCTTTTCGGACAGGGGATTTTAAGTCCCCAGCGTCTGCCATTCCGCCACTCGGCCGATATATCGCTCCGCGTATATCGTGCTGCGTATTGCGATTCAAGGTAGGTTTGATTTTTACCATAATACGCATTACACAATACACACTACGCACGACACACAGCGAAATAGCTTAACGCATTTGGCAAAATTTTGCAAATTCTTTCCCAACTTTCTTTTATCAATGGGCTTGGCAAAAATCCTGGTAAATCAGAATGCTCTGTAGAAAACATCAGGCCAGCGATGACAACCTGCTCAGGTGCTTTTTTAGCAGGTTTTTTATTTCTTCAAATTTTCTTTTGGGCGGTCATGTCTGCGATTCCAAACAAAAAATGAGGATATTAAAACAAATAGCAAAAAATATCAGTGATTTTAGTTAGTTTGCCGAGATTTTATTTGACAGAACAATCATCTTGTGTTAAGATTAGGTTAGATAAAGGTAGGTCTGAAAATTATTAATATTATAATCTGAGCTGCCATCATATTCTTTTCTTATCATATCTCAAATCTACCTGTCAAAAAAGGTGATTCCGCAATTTAGCTTCTGGGCTTGATTAAGTAGCTGTAGGAAATGAATGTAGAACAAAACCGGTTTTGCAAATTCCCGTCGCCCCTGTCCTGCTTTTACAGGGTCGTGAATCATAAATTTTATTATAAAGATATGAAAGGTAAGGTGGTAAAGATGAGAACGCAATCAATTCTTCTTTTATCAATGGTGGTTTTATTAGCTATGAGCACTTTGGTAGGTGCTTATGGCGGCGGCACGGGTGAGCCGAATGACCCATATCTTATCGCAACTGCAGAGGATATGAACGAAATCGGCGCGGATTCTAACGATTGGGATAAGCACTTTCTGCTGGTCGCCGATATCAATCTCGCAGATTACACCGGAACGCAGTTTAATATCATAGGAACTGGTTACTATAGCTCATTTACCGGTGTCTTTGACGGCAGCGGACATACGATTTTTAACTTCAAATATACTACTACTAACACCGACAGGATTGGGCTTTTTGGTTATGTAAATGACCCGAATGCATACATTCAAGATCTGACTTTAATCGAACCTGTTATATATGTAGCAGGTTCTTCGTATGATGTTGGCTCTCTTGTTGGCTGCTTGGGAAATGGAACGATTAGCGGTTGTAGCGTCGATAGTGGCAGTGTCTCGGCGGGAGGCGATGGCATCGGCGGGCTGGTGGGAATAAATCTCGATGGCACGATTTCAAATTGCCATGCAACAAGCGAGGTTTCTGGAATTAATTACATTGGCGGGTTGGTGGGAGTAAATGGAGGCACGATTTCAAATTGCCATGCAACAGGCAACGTTTCAGGAATCTATCATACCGGCGGGCTGGTGGGAGGCAACTGTGGCACAATTTCCAATTGTTATGCGACAGGCAGCGTTTCGGGAAATTACAGTGCCGGCGGGCTGGTGGGAAGAAATTACGATGGCACGATTTCGAATTGCTATGCAACAGGACGTATTTTGGGAGATTACCAGACCGGCGGGCTGGTGGGAAGAAATGAGGATGGCACAATTTCGAATTCCTATGCAGAAGGCAGCGTTAACGGAACGGATGAAGACGTCGGCGGCCTGGTGGGATGGGATTATTTTGGCACGGTTTCAAATTGCTATGCAAAAAATGTCGTAGATGGAAATGATTACACCGGCGGGCTAGTGGGAATAAATCTCGATGGCACGATTTCAAATTGCTATGCAACAGGAACTGTTGACGGAAATGACTACACTGGTGGGCTGGTGGGTTATGGCGATGCTAATGACGTTAATACTTCTTTCTGGGATATCGAAACTGGTGGGCCGGACAATGCCATTGGAACACCACTTCCAACAGTTGAGATGCAAACCGATAGTATCTTTACTGATGCCGGCTGGGACTTTATTGATGTTTGGAATATCGGCGAGAACCAGACGTATCCATTTTTAAGAGTATATTCTGCAGGCGACATCAACCACGATGATATTGTAAACTTCTACGACCTTGCGATATTAGCAGGCCAATGGCTGGAAGGGAATTAGTTAATTAGCGAATTAGCGGATTAGTTAATTGGCGAGTGGATGATAGATGCTTCCTCCTTGGCAGGTGCTACGGAGGACAGGTCGCTCAGGATGACAAAATGGGCAGCTTGAGTTGGTTAAATGGTAAATAATTACCAGTAACTAATAATCAGTAATCAAAGCTTTACTTTACGCTTTTCGGGGCCACAGGTGCGAAAGAGAGTCTCTTAATCGCTCTATTATTTGAGCCAGAAGGATTCTGCGCTTAAGGGCTTTTAGCTGTGAATCATCACCGGCTAAATCCAGGGCTTTTTTGATTCTCTTTGCAGCATCAGATAATCTGCCCATCGTAAGGTATAAAAGGGCGGAATCTCGTAACGCAGGAAGATGCTCACTATTGATATCAAGTGCATTGGTAAAAAACTCTGCGGCATCGGCTGGTGCTCCTTTCATTGCGCTAACGAGACCAAGGTAGTAGTAGGCATCTGCATTGGAAGAATTGATATCGACAGCTCTTAGCAGGCAATGTGACGCATAATCGAGCTCGCCGATTGTCAAGAACATCGAGCCCATAGAAACCAGTGTATCATCATCTTCGGGAGAAGTCCGCAGCTCAGAAATCAAATAAGCTCTTGCCTGTTGTAATTTGCCTGTCATTAACGCACATTGAGCAAACCTATAGTTTGGCCCTGTGAGGGTGTTATCTGCCTGTAATGCCTGATTGAACAGTTCTATCGCCCGCTGGTAATCAGCGTTGTTAAAGGCAATCTCTCCCAGATGAAACAATGCTGGTGCAAAATCACCCTTTATTTCAAGGAGCCGGTTGAACTTTTCTTTTGCCGATTCGATATCACCAGATTCGAGCAAAAAAAGACCAAAATCGAGAATAGCATCAACGTCACCAGGATTGGTGCGAAGCTCCGCGAGAAAATGCTCACGTGCGTATTCATTGCTGCCATCAGACCAATAAGCCTGGGCGATTCGGTAGTTAATCTGTGGGTGACCTGGCTCAAGCTCGGCTGTCTTTAACCAGCAGTGGATAGCTTTTTTGTACTGGCCCCGAGCAAAGAGACTATTGCCGATATTGTAATAGCACAGAGCGCAATCAGGCTTTATCTGCTGGGCAAGATAAAACATCTGCTCAGCCAAATCGTGCAGCCCCATTTCGGTATAAGTGATTATCCGATTGCAATAACACGGCTCAAACCCTGCGTCGAGCTGCTGGATGTGCTCAAAGGTATCGATAGCCAAATCATATTGGCCCGTCCGGGTGTAATCAACCGCCAGTGAATTTAATATCTCCAAATCATCAGGATTTAGCTGCAGCGCAATTTCGTATTCACTTATTGCATCATCAAACCGATTGATGGAGTCTAATGTTAGGGCCTTATCGAAGTGCCACGAACTGTTCGAAGGGTTTATTTCCAGAGCGGTCTGGAGTTCGTCAAGGGCTTGTGGCATTTTGCCATCTTCGTAATATTCGGCGGCCTTAAGTGCCTTTTGCTCGGCTTTATCATAAGAACCAAATGTCATATCTTCTAAGGCCATCTTGATACTCGATTTCCGAGCCCAGGGAGTAACTCATTACCAAACAACTTTATCGCCCGAAAAAGACCCCTAAGTTAGTGGTTTTTGCCAGCTTAATGGCTTTTTGTCTGCTGCAAAATTTTGCTGGAAATCCGGGTCATAAGCCCTTACAATTAGGAAAGTTAGCTCAATAGGGACAAGTAGCCCAGTTGATAAATCGAACCGAAGCATTTGTTTTTCTGGAAAGCTGATGTCAACAGTCTTATAATGTGCAGGAAGACAGATAACCCTTCGACAAGCTCAGGGCAGGCAGAAGACAGATAACAGAAGACAGATAACAGAAGACAGATAACAGAAGACAGATAACAGAAGACAGAGGACAGAAGACAGAAAAATCAGACTTCTGACTCCCCGTTTTACCAGTTGGAGAAGTGAAATTATGATTAAAGAAATAAAAGGCCAGGTAACAATCGGCAAAGGCAATTATGCTATCGTAGTTAGCAGATTCAACGAATTTATAACTTCAAAGCTGCTTGCCGGTGCTATAGACTGTCTGCAGCGTCACGGCGCTTCCGATGAGCAGATAACTGCAGTCTGGGTGCCGGGTGCCTGCGAAATTACGCAAGCAGCTAAAAAACTCGCACTAAGTGGCAATTACGTTGCAGTGCTCTGCCTTGGTGCGGTCATACGAGGTCAAACGTCCCATTACGATTATATCTGTCAGCAGGTAGCACGGGGTATCGGACAAATCAACTACGAATCAACCACCCCTGCTGTATTTGGCGTCCTGACCTGTGATACACTCGAACAGGCAGCCGAGAGAGCCGGTACGAAGATGGGTAATGCCGGAGCCGATGCAGCAAGAACAGCTATGGAAATGGCCAATGTAATCGAGCAGATATAAGTAGCTCATTGAGTACGGGCGGTTCGCGAACCGCCCCTACAAACTATGAACTTTGACAAGAGAACAAAGGCCAGAGAGCTGACAATGCAGGAATTGTATCAGCTCGATGTACAGGGGCCGGATTTGCTTGAGCTTTTAGATGAGCTCTTCATAGAGGCCGAGCCAGATGAATTCGTCCGTAAGCTTGCCTCGGATTGGACAAGGCAAACATGGAAAAACTTGCCGCAGTGCGACGAGCTGATAGCTACCTCGACGATAAAATGGCAATTCGATAGATTATCACCTGTTGACAAAAGCATTTTGAGATTGGCGGTTTTTCAGTTGAAATTCTGTCTGGATATTCCGCCTAAGGTTGTGATAAATGAGGCAATTGAGCTTGCTAAAAAGTTCAGCACGGATAAGTCGCCCGCCTTTGTTAACGGCGTACTTGATGCTGTCTTTAAGAAGCTAAAAAGTTAAAGCGAAAAATGCAAAACCAAAGCATAAAATTCAAAGGTTTCGAAATTTTCAGTTATAGTTTTTCGCTTTTAGCTTTAAGCTTTTAGTTTCCTATGAGAATAATAGCTGTATTAAACCAAAAGGGGGGAGTGGGAAAAACCACAACGGTGGCTAATACCGCAGCAGCTCTTGCTGCTATGGGCCTGCGAACTGCCGTTATTGACCTGGACCCTCAAGCGCATCTGACCATACACCTTGGCCTGGAGCCGCAAAACGTCAAGTCCGGCTCCTATGAAGTCCTGGTCAAGCAAGCCAGCTTTGAGCAAGAGCTTCTAATTGTGCGTCCAAATCTCTGGCTGCTACCTGCAAATATAAACCTCGTTGGTGCCGAAACCGAGCTTGTAAGCGTGATCGGCAGGGAAACGATTTTGCGAGAAGCCATCAGTGAGGTTGAAGACAAATTCGATTATTGTTTTATCGATTGTCCTCCTTCGCTTGGTTTGCTGACGCTAAATGCCCTCGCTGCCGCTGAAGAAGTCCTGATACCGCTTCAACCGCATTTTTTGGGGCTTCAGGGATTCGGGAAACTTCTGCAAACCGTTGAGCTTGTCAACAAAAGAATTAATCCAAACCTGAAAGTTAAAGGAATTTTACTGTGTATGTTTGACAGCAGGGCCTCGCTTCCAAAGGAAGTCAAGGGCGATATTGAGCGATTCCTTGAAAAAGCACGTGAAACTAACTGTGCCTGGGCCAAGGCGCAGATTTTACCTGTTTATATCCGAAGAAATATCAAACTGGCCGAAGCACCCAGCTATGGTAAAACAATCTTTGAATATGAACAAAACTGTCACGGCACCGAAGATTACAAAAAAGTAGCTGAATTTATACATTCTCAATCTTCTGTACCGACACAGCCGGATACGACCCCCGCCGTTTTGCTTCGCAAAGACGAAGCAGCGAGGGCTGTCGCTGAAGAGAATCAAAACAAGTCCACCATCGAAATCAAGTCAATTTCAGTTTCTGATTCAAAATCACCAATAGTAACTCCCCATACTAAGCATTCGTAAGAGATACGAAACTTGTCTGACGACATTTATCCGCCGTCCGTGTAGTGGAGTCAAGATTCAGATTTGTGAGAGGCAATATAAAAAATGGGCGATACAGGATTCGAACCTGTGACCTCACGGGTGTGATCCGTGCGCTC
>CAZUPG010000022.1:0-4918 GCA_964622085.1 uncultured Pirellulales bacterium
ATATTGCCATTCGTTATGGCCTGAAGGGACCCAATTTTGCTGTAACCAGCGCCTGTGCTTCTGGCAATCACGCTATCGGTGAAGCTTCTTGCAATATTATTGCTGGCCGAAGTGACATTGTCATAACTGGTGGTGCAGAGGCCGCTCTTACGCCGATAGGACTGGCTTCATTTTGCGCCGCCAGGTCTCTAAGTACTCGAAACGACAATCCCACGATTGCCTCAAGGCCGTTTGATAAAGACAGGGACGGCTTCATACTTTCAGAAGGCGCCGGCATTTTGGTTTTGGAAGAATATGAACATGCCAAAAAACGAAACGCAAACATATATGCGGAGTTGCTCGGTTACAGCGCTACCGATGACGGCTATCACATCACAGCCCCCCTGCCGCAGGGCAACGGTGCTGCAAAAGCAATGGAGCTGGCCTTAATCGACGCGGGCGTAGAGAAGGAAAAAGTCGATTATATCAACGCCCACGGCACCGGCACTGAACTAAATGACATAGCTGAAAGTATAGCCATCAAATCCGTCTTTGGCGGCAGTGCATATAAAATACAGGTGAGTTCAACTAAAAGCTGTCTTGGTCATCTGCTTGGGGCCAGCGGTGCCGTTGAGCTGATAGTTTGTATAAAGGTCATTAATGAATCTGTCATCCCCCCCACCATCAACCTCGAGAATCCCGATGAACGCTGCGACCTGAAGATGGACTATGTGCCCCTGCAGGCACGCCAGGCAAATGTCAATATCGCGATGAGCAATTCTTTCGGCTTTGGTGGTCATAATGCCTGCTTGGTCGTCGGGAAAGTTTAGCCGATGCCATCCATTTAATTCGCCGGTCTTCCAACCACCACAGCGATGAAATAACTTGAAATGATGGACGCCATCAATTATCGTTTTCGCTATGAATATCGTTTGGGCGATTTTGCTTTTGGCCGGAGGGCTGGTAATTTTAGCCAGGTGCGCAGAGCTTTTGGTGTCGGGGGCAGTCGGATTGGCCAAATGGTTCGGTGTCAGCCCACTTGTTATCGGCCTGACGGTCGTGGCGATGGGGACATCAGCACCAGAGGTAGCAGCCAGTATTGCAGCTGCTGTCCGTAGTATGGGGGATGTGGCAATTGGCAATGTCTATGGCTCTAACATTGCCAATCTGGCTCTTGTCGGCGGTCTGGTCGCTCTTATCCGGCCGCTCAAAGTCAAAAAGCAGACACTACACCGTGAAATACCCGTGATGATAGTGGTGGCATTCTTATTGTGGCCGATTCTACACAATTTATCTTTGTCTCGGCTGGAAGGCGTTATCTTATTAGCTGTCTTTGCAGCGTTAATTTTATTAACAGTATTTCTGGCGAGGCGAGAACATAAGAGCATAAGTGCACAAGGGCATAAGAGCATAAGTGCACAAGGGCATAAGAGCATAAGTAGCAACAAAAGTGTGCTGTTCGTTGTTATTGGCTTGGTGGGGCTGGCCCTCGGAGCGGATATGGTTGTCCGTGGCGCGGTGGTTATCGGTGAGCGAGCCGGATTAAGTAAGGCCGTTATCGGCCTGACCATAATAGCTTTCGGCACATCGCTGCCGGAGCTTGCAACCTGTGTGGCAGCTGCCATCAAGGGACATCACGATATTTCCATCGGCAATCTGGTTGGTTCAAATATCTTTAATACCCTTCTTGTAGTCGGCACAGCGGGAGTGGTTCGGCCATTTACTATCGGGCAGCGACTTGTCGGGACTGATTACTGGATTATGATTGTCGTAAGTGCCGGTTTTGCTGCTTTAGCCATAATTGGCAGACGAAAAATTACCCGTTCTTTTGGAGCAGTTCTGATTTGCGGTTACATCGCATATATGATTTACCTGTTCGGCTACACACGGGCAGTATAAACACTACCGCTCTGTAACTCGTGTTTTTCACAGTATTTATTGCGAGGCCTTGGAAAATCTTTTTAAGGTAATAGCAGTTTATGCTAAAGGAAACTGCTACGAGCATCCAGCAACGAGCCTTTTCGTGCCTTGGTGCCTTCGTGGCAAATTTTAATTGCTTATCTCTTTTTTCCCTTTGCCTTTTTCTTCCCGGCCATGTCGTGAGTTTGGACAAGGAAAGGGACAACCTTTATTCTGAAAGCAAATCTTTGAGTTTTTCCTCGAGTCCTTTGAGCTTGTTTTCCACAATGTTCCAAACCGTTGCAGGGTCGAGACTATCATATCCATGAACCAAAACGTGGCGAAAGCCGATGATATTGCGATACTCCGGAATTTTCCCTGTAATATCAGGTGCAATGTCTTCCAGTTGCATCATTGCTTCGCCGATAATCTGTAGCTCCCTTTCCAGTGCCGACCTGAAAGCCCGGTCATTGATATAGTCATCAATAGTTTTGCCGCTGGTGAATTCAATCAGAAACTGGCAGCTGCTGAGCATATCGTATAGATACTTTTGTGGCTCACGAAGAGACATATACAGGTCTCCTTGTCTGCTCGAGACATCTGATAAAATATGGATTCTGCAAGCCGCCTGGCTCAACAAGGTCAACGTATCGGCCAAACAGCTTTTTCAGTGCATCCAATAGCTCAAAAAAATTATCGAACCGCCTTTCCGCCACCGAATCATCAAATTCAACTACAAAATCAATATCACTGGATGGCGTAAAATCACCTACCGCGCCTGAGCCGAACACATCCAGCCGCTTTACGTGATGCTTTTTGCAAAGCTTGAACAACTCGCCTTTTCTGGATTCGATTATGGATTTCATTGCATTGCCTCAATAACAAACCTTTACGATTCTAACACAATATTATTACCAAGACAATAATATTTAGCCGTCCTCAATTTATCCGTTGGACTATAAATTCTTCGTTTGAGAAAAACAAAAAAACCGCAATCACTTCGGGATTTATCCGCCGCAGGCGGAATCCGGTATCAAGCATCCAGCATCGAGCATCTTCGTGCCTTGGTGCCTTCGTGGCAAATTTTAATAGATCCCTCGGCTACGCTCGGGACGCAGTCTGTAGCAAATAAAAAAGGGCCGGGTGCGGAGGGAGAGGGAGAGAGGAAAAACCCGGCCCTCTGTAGAATAGTATGATACAAAAAATGTATATGCCTTGTCAAGAAAAATTAGAAAAAAAGCATAAAGGAAATTGGAATATCAGGTTATCTGGCAGCGGGATATCGGGGACTGTGAGGCCGCAAAACCTGATAATCTGCTATCCTGATAACCACTACCTGATAGCCTGATACTCTGATAAACTGAGTCATGAGGGGACGAATACAGCGGTTAAAACGCCATTGAATCGACAAATATGGCCTGGAAGCCCGGCTGGTGGGCAATTTCGACGTATTCAATCCTGCGGGCTAATTGGTGGGCTTTTTTGCGAAATCGGTTGGATACAAGGAGAATTTGTGCTCCTGATGAGGCAGCATTGCCCACAAAACGAATCTGTTCAAGACCAGCTTCGGGCAACAGGTCAATCTTTAGAGCGCTTTCCGGCCGAATGTAATTGCCGAAGGCGCCAGCTAAGAGAATTTGCCGGATATTGGAATCTTCGATAATGAGTTTTCGCTGGAGGATTTTTATCCCTGCTCGAATGGCTGCTTTTGCTAATTGGACCTCGCGGATATCCTTTTGTGTAAGAGTGATTTTTTCACCCTTTGTTTCAGCCCCTCGACTTCGCTCGGCGCGGTGAGCTTGCCGAACCGCGAGGACAAAGGCAGGTTGGCCGTCCTGCTTGATTATTCTTTTAAGGATTTTTGTTGGTACTTTATCCGCCAGTGTATTTAGGTCAATAAATCGGCCGCTTTTGTCGATAATTCCAAAATCCAGCATTACTGCGACGGCATCAATCAGGCCGCTGCCGCATATAGAACGAGGCGGACTACTTCCTATTACGTCCAGGTCTATGTCATTATCGTTTACAATGATAGCTTCAATCGCCCCATCAACCGCCCTGCTGCCGCAGCTTATCTTTGCCCCCTCGAATGCCGGCCCTGCTGCACAGCTTGCCGCATAGAGCTTATCCTTTGTGCCGAGCACAATTTCGCCGTTTGTGCCGATGTCAACTGCGAGCGTCATTTCCTCAGCCGAATCCATATCCACCGCAAGCGCTACGGCGGTGGTATCCGAGCCGACAAAACCGGCTATATTTTCGACGGTGTGGATATTGCCTGCAGGGTTTATCTGCAAAGTTAGCTTTTCGGGTGGCAGGTCGTAAGCATCGAGCGAATAGGCCTTGTAAGGCGCCTGGCCAAGCTGGCTTATCGGCTGCTTCAAAAAAATATGGTTCATTGTCGTGTTTCCGACAACACACATTTCGTAGATTTGCTTTGCGTTTATATCGGCCTGATCGCAGAGCTTTGCGATTAACTCGTTTATACAGTCGATTATTGCTCTTTGAAGCTCGGTTAGTTTTTCGTCGGTTTGTGCGTAGTTAATTCTGCTGACCACGTCTTCGCCGTATTTAGTTTGTGGATTTAGTGTGGCCTCGCTCGCCAGACACCTTGCATCTTTCATATCGACGAGTTTGGCGACGACGGTAGTTGTGCCGATATCGACAGCCACACCGAAAATCTTGTTGGTTTCTGCGTCTTTGAGATATTTTTTATAAATATCCGGCTCAAATTCCGCTTTGGTCTCGATGCCCTCAGCGAGGATTTTTTGCTCGAAGAATCTGGAGCCGGCAGGGATGGTTACTACAAGGTCGCTTTCGACACGGTACTGGCAGGCCAATACTTTTTGGCCATCCGGCTCAAGGATAACCTGGCACTTTTTACAGATGCCTTTGCCGCCGCAGACGCTGTTTAAGATTATCCCCGCCTGCCCGGCCGCCTCAAGAAGTGTAGCCCCTGCATGAATCGAGATTTGCCTGCCATCAGGTTTGAAACTAATTTTGAAATGCTTCATTTATCGTATTGCGTATATCTACGCATTGC
>CAZUPG010000022.1:4928-13364 GCA_964622085.1 uncultured Pirellulales bacterium
CGACTATTATCTGCTATCCGCTCTTTTTATGCCGAATTTTCCAGCGGGTCCTTCTTTTTTTACTGCCCACTTTGCGCCTGCGTCTTGATTTTGCCATCTATTTCTCCTAAATCCGGACTAAAAAACTTTATTATAAAATACTTTTCGGCCTTTAAATTGTATAATACTATAAAAGAACAATAAAGTATAAAGTATTTAGTGAACAGTCAATAGTTGTCTGTCAGGATTGAATCTGTAAGTTGTCATTCCCACGGAACCTGTCCTGCCTGCCCTGAGCTTGCCGAAGGGAGCAGGGTCGAGGGAGCGGGAATCCGGTCGTTTTACGAAGGTTTTGTGGACTCCTGCTTTCGCAGGAGTGACAAATTGTCTGTTTAATTATTTATTCGAAGAGCGATAAGATTGAGGTGCGAAGATGATACAATGTAAAGATTGCGAGTTATGCGAGATTGGTCCCGACGGCCGAAGGAGCTTTAAGTGCGACCCGTTTTCTAATATCAAAGAGCCGGAATGTATTGCCAAATGGCAGCTAATCCGCCTGGATATGCTGGTGGCCAGCTATCAGAGTATGCTCAAATGGTATGACAAATTAGCTCCCGTCCAGAACAAACTTATGAAATATATGAAGAAAGAGCTGGAGGATATGGACGAAACTGAACGCTGGAGAGTTGAAGAGGACGAGGACGAAGAAAATAGCGATACTATATAGCATTTGAGCAGAAAACCCTCGCTAAAGGCTGGGCCGGAGGACAAATTAGAAAATTTTCTGCGAATTTTTGAAATTTTGCAGAAAAAAACTGTAACGTTTCTGCGCTTTTGTGGACTTTATATATTAGAACCGTATTAGCCACGAAGAAGCACAAAGAAATGAAAAAAGTAACTAACCACGAATAAACACTAATGGACACAAATTAAAGAAAAAATTAGAGCGAATTCGTGAAAATTAGTGGTTAAAAACAAAAATTTAAGGAGGTACTAAAATGAAACGGGCAATACTGGTTTTTGTAGCGCTTGTTTTAATGAGCGGGACAGCTTTTGGGGAATGCTCAGGCGTTACCTGTGTAAGAGTAACCAGTGGGGACTATTCCTGGTACGAATGTGACGGGGTAAGAATCACACAAATCGCAGAGCTTGGAGTAGAGGATATCTATGGTTTTCAGGTAATCGACGACAGGGCTGTTTGGGCTTTTGATAGTAAAATCCCGACCGTTGGAGGTGAGGCCTATTATTCTAACTCTGTGTGCGGCGATGAATTGAGCATAGTACGAATTACGCAAATCGCAGGACATCTTGGGGACGAACCTGATTCTGTCAAATACTTTCAAATAGTTGGCGACAGGGCCATCTGGCAGTTTGATAACGCCGAACCGATTGTAGGGGGTGAGTCATATCATTTTAATTCATTCCACGGCGATGGCGACGAAAATACTATTAAGAGAATTACACAAATAGCAGGCAATTATCCCAGTTGGCATGAACCACAGTGCATTTTCTATTTTAAGGCTGGAGCAGGAGGGAGGCCAAATAGGGTTGTTTGGGGATTTGATAATCGATACCCTACAGGTGGCGGAGAAGCTTACTATTATACCTGCCTGCCGGGCGGATTTGAGCTACAGTATGGAATGGAGCTGGGTGTAGAAAGAATCACTCAACTTACAGGTCCGGGGGTTGATCAGCCAAGACAAATTATGAGTTTTAATGTAAATGGAGATATCGCTACCTGGGTTTGTATCTGGTGGGACGGCCAGGTGACCAATCATTCAAAGACATTGCTAAGCTGTGAACTGATTTCATGTGACTCGGCTGGCGTAGAAAAAAGCCAGTTCTCAGCAGGAGAAGACGTTTATGCCAAAGCTACTGGAGGTGTAGCCACACTCTTTGGTGGCTGGATATGGATTCAACCAGACCCCGTAAAAGGCGCAGATTCGCTTGCGATTGAAGACGACCCTTCCTCTGCTACAGAGGGTGCATGTTCTGACGACAAAGGTTGCTTTGACCCCACACTTATCTGGTCGATACCAGCGGACTTTAATGGCCCTGATTATGAATACGACATCATTGTTGACACCGCCTATCTCGCTGGTGTTCAGGGTCAATACAATACATACGCCGATAGTATAGATTCTGCAACCGGCCCGGGAATAATAGTAGGGTCAGAACCTAACGAACCTAATGAGCCAAACGAACCTAATGAGCCAAATATGCTCTCATACTGGAAATTTGATGAAGGAACTGGAACGATAGCAGCTGATTCTGTAGGTACTGACGATGGAACTATCTATGGACCAAATTGGGTAACTGGTAAAGCTGGATGTGCATTGAGTTTTGATGGCGTGAATGATTATGTTGAGTTGGGTTCACCTGCTAATTTGGATGATTTGCCCCTGCATGACCTGACAATTTCTGCGTGGATATATGATAGGCATAGCGCAGGTAACACTTGGGGGACTATTTTCGGAACATATATGACCCCTAATACTAATGGGTGGGTATTCAGGACTTTTTCCAATACAGCAGGAAACAGGTCATTGCATTTCGAAGTTCCGTCCAATGGCAGCAATTTAAATTCCTGGGCTTACTATCAGTCCGGGGATGGGACAATATTGAGTAATACCTGGCATTATGCTGTTGCGGTATGGGATTCAAGCACAAAGACAGCCAAATTGTATATTGATGGTGCTGAACCATCATATAAAACCACAGATCCCGGAGTAGGAATGTACAATTCTGATGCTTCGAATAACAAGGAAATAGGCAGAATTCCACACGCCGGGGGCACGCAGTATTTTAACGGCAAAATCGACGACGTCCGTATCTACAACCGGGCTTTATCTGCTGAAGAAATCTGGCAACATTATGAACATTATGCCGGAGAACCTAATTTGACTATTACTCTGATTTATCCAACAGCAGATATAAATGTCTCTCAAAACGATTTCTTTGAATTTACTGTGGAGGTTAATTGCGATGGTACTGATTGCGGTGAGGTGAGCGTTGGCTTGGACCCAGTTTCCGTAAATATAGGAGACACGCCCTTCTATACGACTGACAGCAATCCTCGGACGATAACTCTTAACAAGGACCAATCTCAATTAGTCAGATGGCGCGTAAATGCAACGGGGCCCGTTGGAAGTAAAGGTCAATTTTCTGCTTACGCACGCTTGGTAAGTAACCCGGCAATAAGTGATACAACGGACACGGTCAATGTTACAATTACCGGCATAGACTTCGATGGCGATGGTATAGCCGGTTCGGCAGACAACTGCCCCTATGTTTATAACCCAGGCCAGGAAGATTCAGATGGAGATGGAATAGGCGATGAGTGTGAGTGTAAAGCAGCCAATATTGACGGAGTAAATCCTGTCAGATTTGAAGATTTTGCAATAATCGCTGCTAATTGGCTATCGACTGACCCAGGTTTACAGGGCGATACCAATAGAGATTGGATAGTGGATTTTTGGGACTTTGCACAAGTCGCGCAGCATTGGCTTACCGATTGCAACCAACCCTAATCGCACGAAAAGCAACCTTGATGTAAGGCAAAGTGGATTCTAAACAACCCCAGTAAAACTGGGTGATAAATATGGTATTTTGCGTAGATGTGCTCGTCGTGCGAAACCCGTCGCAGAAGGCTGGCTATGGCTAAGCAATCCCCCAATAAACTGGGACCAAATACGGCTTTTTCCACATTTACGCAATAAATCAATTCTAAAAACCGTCTTTATTTATGTAAAAGCGCTGAAAATGGCGGAAAGCGATAGCTTAGCAGAGATAATTACCGGCTGTAAGGAGGGCGATGCTGAGTGCTTTTCGCGGATTGTGGATATTTATGCAAGCCGGTGTTATGGCTACTTTTACAGACTGACCGCTAACAACGATGTCTGCGATGAGCTGCTCAGCGAGCTATTTGTCAAGTTAGTGGAGAAAATCGGGTCTTATAAGGGCGGCTCCTTCGAAAGCTGGCTGTTCAGGATAGCAACTAATCTATTTCATGATTACTTAAGGACTAAGCAGAGACGGAGAAAACTGCTCGATGCCAGTAAAAAGCAGCTTAAAGCGGAACTGACAGAGGAGAAAAGGTCCGAGGCAGAGATGCTGGACAGGTTGCAGTTCCAGCTTAAGAAATTAGATACAGATACGAGGGAATTGATAGCATTACGTTTTTATTCGCAGTTGAGCTTCAAGGAAATATCGGCGATGCGGTTTGAACCGATAGGAACAACGCTGTCAAAACTGCACAGAGGTCTAAAAAAACTACGAGAGATGATGGAGTAATCCGTGAAATCAGTGTAATCTGTGGCAAAAAATAAAATATGAACGGTCGAAATGAGGAAAATCTATCGGGCTGCGGCGGGCTACGCCCCGACGAGAAAGACCTGTTCGGGAAATTTGTCGGAGACGAACAGGCAGAAAAAGCCGTCGAGGATATTCGCAAAGGTGAGCGAATCTTGCGCGACAATCCTGCGCCGCTGCCCAGCGATGAGCTTATAGCCGGTATAAAATCTGAAATCGCTATAAGCTTGCTGCGCAAAAAGGAAAATGCCGTAAGATACACAGTTTACAAAGTGGCTGTTGTGGCAGCGGCGGTTATGGTCCTGTCGGCTATCAGTATAAAATTCTTTGAAAAAGGTGAGGAAACTGCAAGAATATACACTGCGTCAATAATACCAGCGGCGATTTGGGAAAGTGATGATATTGCTGCTGATGATATAGATTTGGCGATTTTTAATGCCGAAATTGAGCAAGTTGAAGATGAGGTTCTGAGTTTGCGAACCGGTGCGAACGGCGGTAACGGCCAGAGCGCTGTAACGGAATTAGAAATAGAGCTGATAGAAATTGAAAGTGATTTTTGGAAAGGATAAAAAAATGAGAGCGAGTCGCGGAATCATTATAGTTGTGGCGATGGCAATAGTGACGTTATCTAACCTGCCTTGCACGGCGGCCCAGAACAATCACAAGGATGAAAAAAGCATCTGGGCTGACAGGGGGCCAGGATGGGGACGAGGACCTGGACCAGGCCATTGGCAGAGAGGGTTTGAACTATCAGATGAGGAAATTGACCGGATTATGAAAACTTTGAAGCAGAGCGACCCGGAAAAGGCAAAAGAATTACAGAAGCTGCGCAGGGAGGACCCGAACAGATTTCAATTTGAGCTTGGAAGATATGGTGGTGAGGAGTTTCGCAGGATTATACGTAAGCGTACGGAAAAATGGTGGCAACAGAAGCATACCGAGTTTCTTCGCTGGCTGGGAAAAAACTATTACGAGGCAACTAAAGAATTGGAAGGTCTCAAGGAAAAAGACCCAAAGTTATATTGGGACAAATTTGGAATTATTAGTAGGAAATACTGGCCTGTCTTTGACGCAGAGAAGAGAAATCCTGAATTGGCAGACGTGCTTAAAGAGGATTTGGAGCTGAAGAAAATGCGTGATGAGCTTCTTGAAAAAATTAAGAGCGCAGAAAACGACGAAGAAAAGAAAGACCTTACCGGGCAGTTAGAGCAGGTGGTCGGCAGAAGGTTTGACCTGATTTTAAGACGAAAGCAATTTGAATACGAGCGGCTGCTCGAAAGGGTAGAGGAGCTACAGAAACGGCTTGAGCAAAGCAAAGCTGAGATTGTCGAGTGGCGCAATGAGAAGACAAAAGAGGAAAATGTAAAAAACCGGCTTAATGAATTGCTCGGTGGATGTTCCTTTAGATGGGACTAAATTTAGTGATTGGCGATTGTCGATTTATGATTGAAGGGCCTTGTGCTAAGACCACAAGGCCTTTTTTTATGACTTGTTTTTCGTTTGCTCGGCTTCGGTGGCTTTCTTGAGGGTTCTTTTTTCCTTTGGTGTTAGACTGTATATGCCGGAATCGTGGACCTTTTGCAGGATTTGGTCAAGCTCTGATTGCAGTTTTCGTTGTTCAGTCATTTTCTTTTGCCATCGGTCTGTTCGCGTTTTTAATTTGATTTTAGTTCTCCAGGATTCTGAGTACACGTAAGCGGCGCCTGCGGCCATACCTGCCAGATGGGCTGCATCACCGCCGGCATTTGCTCCCTTTGTCAGTACAGTAACAATATAAATGGCGGTTAAAAACACTGCTGCGATTCTGATGGGTACGGGAAAAATAAAAATGATGACAACAAACTGTGGGAATAGGATTGCACAGGCAGCTAACATGCCGAGTATTGCACCAGAGGCACCCACCATCTCACCAGCGGGCAAAAATCCGATTGCGACAAGCAAGAAATAAAACATAGCTCCAGCAACACCGCAGCCGAGATAAAAAGGCAAAAACCTTTTGCTACCCCAGTGTCGTTCGAGCGTTGGGCCTAAGAAGAATAAGCCTAGCATATTCAAGAAAATGTGCCAGATGAAACCGGGGGCATGGAGAAACTGATAGGTTATTAATCTCCATAACTGCAAAGCCCGGGACAAAGAAGTGGCATCAAGCTGAAACCATTGATAAATAAAGTTGCCGAGAGGCGGTATAATTACTGAGACAAAGAATACCGCTATATTGATAATCAGCAGCCACTTGACCACGGGTGTCATTTTTGGAAAGCCAATGCGCATCCGTGGGGCATGGCGGAACTCAGACTGGTAATCCGCCTGAGTGTAATCTCTATCGTATAGACCCATTTTTGTCTCGTGGGGCGTTATGCGTATATCGTATTCTCTATTTTTATGCTTTTATGTCTATATGTTATTTCGGATGCTGGGTTTTCATTCTTTGGAAAATCAGCACAAGAATAAGGCCGAAAATCGTCATATAAATACCGATATTTTGGGAAACTGTTGCCCCTTTGTATATGGCCCACCAGCTATACTCAAAGGGATTATCATCGCGGAGAAACTCGATAAAGAATCGGGCAATGCCATAGAGTATGAACATCAGGCCAAACATGCAGCCGGGCTTGGTAAAAAGTTTATGGGTGCTGCCTGACCTTGCGGCTTTTTGTGCCCTTTTCCAGAAAAGATAAAGTATCAGGCACAAAACAGCACCGCAGGCAGATGAGTAAAGCTCGGTGGGGTGGACAGGCAAGCTGCGGAGCTGGTCGTTTGCTTTGAGCACTTGTTTCTGTTGCAGAGTCAGGTCTTCATAGGATTTAAGGGTCTTGCCTGGTATATAGGGGTCAGAATGGTAGTTGAAGAACTCATCGGGCAATTTCACGTGTGGTTTAGAGCGGTCTCTTTGCCCGTCCGCTTGTATCTGGCTTAGGTAAGCAAACGAGCCATACGGAAAACGCACGGCCCAGGGTAGATTCGTCGGCTTTCCGAAGCAGCAGCCATTTAGAAAGCAGCCGATTCTGCCGAAGGCAAGTGCCAGCATCAGGCCGATGGCGAGGATATCAAGATACTTGCGGATGGGCAGTTTGTGATACCGGAGGTAAAAAAAGATGACGGTGATAGCCAGTATGACGCCGCCTAAAAGCTCAAGCCCCCCCTGCCAGATATAAAAGGCCTCGATAGGGCGTCCCTTAAACTCGTCGAAATAGTGTACCACATAAAACAGCCGTGCTCCCGCTACTCCGGCTATTAAGGAGTAAAGAGCGGCGTTTGTAATATATTGAGGATTGGGTGTAATATCGCGGCTGAGCCGTCTTATGATAAAGACGGCTGAAAGGAAACCTATAACCATCATCAGGCCATAGCTTTTTATGGTCAAATGGATAAAAGGTAATTCGAAAAGTTCAGGATACATTTACTTCGTATCTCGTATTTCGTATCTCGTATTTCGTATCTCGTATTTCGTATCTCGTATTTCGTATCTCGAACGAGATACGCTTCACGCTTCACGAGATATGCTCTTTTATTTTGTTATTTTCGTCGAGAACGACAACTTTTGGTTTGCATTTTGCAGCTTCTTCAGGGCTGTAATAGCCAAAGCTGAAGATAATAACCAGGTCTTTGGGATTTACGAGTTTGGCGGCGGCACCGAGAACGATGACTTCGCCCGAGTTTGGCTTTGCCGGGACTGCATAGGTTTCCAGTCGGCTGCCATTATTCAAATCTGCGACCAAAACCGCCTCGTAAGGCAGGATATTGGCCGCCTCCATCAGTACCGAGTCTATGGCGATACTTCCGGGATAGTGCAGCTTTGTTTCGGTAACCGTTGCGCGATGCAATTTGCTTTTTAGGATTTTTACAAACATAATTCGTGTATCATGATACAACCCGGGATTTACAAAACATTATTCACTAACGGCTATTTAGCGATGATTATATATCATTGTTTGCTTATTTCCAGCATTATGTTGTTGATTATGACATTTCCGCCTCATTCATTAACCGGCTCCACAATGGTTCAATATCTAATTTCTTTGCCCAATGTTCTATATAATCCACGTCCAATTTCCCATACTGTACTTCATAAACTCGCAGGGCATCGGTAAATTGTTTTTCGCTTCCACCACAAAGTTTTGCCCATTTCAACTTGGCCAAGATTGT
>CAZUPG010000023.1:0-13112 GCA_964622085.1 uncultured Pirellulales bacterium
GCCTCTGTTAGGGGCGGGGCCCGCGAGCAGACACAATGTCGTTTTTGCAGATGGGGTGTAAAATATATTGATTACAAGGATGTTGATACTTTACAACGGCTTTTGACTAATCGTGGCAAGATATACTCGCGTAAGCGCAGCGGCAATTGCGCCAGCTGTCAAAGAAAGGCGAAAAAGGCAATCAAGCGTGCCAGGTATATGGCGCTATTGCCGTATACTACGTAAATCGTCGCTCGTTGTTCGAGTCACGAGTCACGAGAGACGGGAGACGAAATATGAAGGTTTTGCTTTGTGAAGATGTTAATGAGCTTGGCTTGCTTGGAGATGTGGTGGAAGTAAGTGACGGCTATGCGAGGAACCATCTGCTGCCTCAGGGCTTAGCAAAGATGGCGACCGAAGCGAATTTAAAGGCAATTGCTGAAGCAAAGACCAGGCGTGCCGAGCAAAGGATACACGAGGGAAAGCGGCTTCAGGAAGCGGCCAAGGCGGTCGAAGGCGCAGAGGCGGTACTGGCAGCTAAAGCCAATGAGCAGGGGATTCTGTTTGGCTCAATTGCCGCCAGCCAGATAGCGGAGAATCTGCGGGGGCAGGGCTTTGCGGTTGCCGATGAGGTGGTGCAATTGCCCGAGCACATAAAGCAGGTGGGAACCCATGCGGTAACGCTTAAATTCGACGATGATTTGACTGCGCAGGTTACCGTTGTTGTCGTGCCCGCCTATCCTGAGCGAAGTCGAAGGGAAGGAGAAGATATTGCGTCGGTTTCAGCCGGTGGCGACCCGGCTACGCAAAAGGCTTCGCCGGCGGTGAGAGACGACAAAGAGGCGGAGCAAAACAACGCTCCGGTCTTCGACCCTGATGCTCAGACCCGAAGGGAGACAAAAGAGACTTAGTTTGCGTGCTGAGCTTGTCCGCCCCCACTTTTGTCTTCGACAAGAAGACGTGGGGCGGATAAAAACCACGAAATATAGTATTATTCGTTCTTCGTAGTTCGTCCTTCGCAGCCCCCAAGGGGCGGAGAATGGATACTACGGAGAATGGATTGATAGATGTACAGGGATGTTTTAAATGGCTCAGGTGACAAGGGCAGATAAGCAAGGGACAACAACGGTCGAGTCTGGCAAAGCTCGTACTTCGCAGCGAAGCGCTGCTTCGCAGAGTAGTATTGGCGGGACGGCGCTGTCTTCTCGCAGTCCACAGGACACCTTACGGAGTATGCCGGAATCGTTAGCTGCTG
The DNA here is from genome assembly GCA_964622085.1 of uncultured Pirellulales bacterium. Classification (GTDB taxonomy): domain Bacteria; phylum Planctomycetota; class Phycisphaerae; order Sedimentisphaerales; family Anaerobacaceae; genus CAZBWE01. The sequence goes on from CAZUPG010000023.1 coordinate 1,235, forward strand.
AGGCGGCGGTATTGGGTTCTATGATATTCGACCCTGAGTGTATTGGGCAGGTCGTTGAGCAGCTGACCGTTGATGCCTTTTACCGCCTTGAGCATCGCTACATATTTAATGCAATAATTGCGCTTTACGAGAAGCACGAAGGCGGGGCCATAGATGCGGTGCTGCTTCGTGAAGAGCTTCAAAAACGAAAGCAGCTTGAGGACATCGGGGGGCTGGAATATCTGCGAAAGGTGGTGGAATCGGTGCCAACCTCGGCCAATGTGATGTATTATGCCGGGATTGTCAAGGATAAGAGCTTGTTGCGTGAGATTATTGCTGCAGCCGGTGAAATTTTAGATGAGGCGTACGACCAAAGCACAGAGACCGGCGAAACGCTTGACGAAGCGGAGCGTAAGATTTTTGCCATTACAGATAAAAATATAAGCGGCACGGCAAGTCCCTTAAAAGACCTGATTTCTCGCGCCTATGAGCTTATTGAGAAACGTGAGGGAAAACATATTACAGGTCTTCCGACCGGTTATCATGCGCTTGACGACCAGACCTGCGGTCTGCAGAATGGGGAGATGATTGTCGTTGCCGGCAGACCCAGTATGGGTAAGACATCTCTGGCGTTGAATATCGCTGAGTATCTGGGTGTTCAGGAGAAAATCCCGGTTGGGATATTTTCTTTGGAGATGGGCAGACAACAATTGGCTGAGAGATTTTTGTGCAGTATCAGCGAAGTTGACACCCAGGCGGTAAGAAAAGGGATGCTCATTGCCGAGCATTATCAAGCGTTAGCTATGGCCTCGGAGACATTAAGAGACGTGCCTATTTATATCGATGATACCTCAACGATGACTCCGCTGGAGCTTCGGGCCAAGGCCCGGAGGTTAAAGAGCCAGCATGATATCAAATGTATTTTCGTAGATTATTTGCAGCTGATGCATTTGGGTGGCAGGGTTGAGTCACGACAGCAGGAAATTACCACAATTTCGAGATATATTAAGGCGCTGGCGAGGGAGCTGAATATTCCTGTTGTGGTTATGAGCCAGTTGAATCGCTCTCCTGAGGGCAGGGAAGGTCACAGGCCGAGAATGAGCGACCTGCGAGAAAGCGGCAGTATCGAGCAGGATGCCGATGTTGTGATGCTGCTGCATCGCGAAGATTATTACCGTAAAGGTCAGGCTGATTATGTCCCTGACAGTAAGGCCGAGCTGATAATAGCCAAGCAGCGTAACGGCCCGACTGGAGCAGTGTCGCTTGTTTTCAGGGAAAAATATACACGGTTTGAGAACGCCTCTTTTGCACAAGAACCCGCCGGCGGCGGGGTACCATTTTAAGCGTGCTGCGTAGTGCGTGCTGCGTACGGAAAAGACGCAGAACGCAGAACACAATGCGTGGTGCGTAGTGCGTACGGAAAAGACGCAGAACGCAATGCGAAAAAGGATTTTAATAGCTGTTATACTGCTGTGTCTTTACGGGCCGGGCCTCGACTCTGCTCAGGGCGGTGAGCCCGTCGCCAGTGACCCGTCGCCCGTGACTCGTGACTCGAGCGACGAGCAACGAACGACGAGAGACGAGATCCGCGCGATAGACTTTGTCGGTAATCGCAACTATAGAGACAATGTCTTGGTGAAAAAACTGGGCTTTAAGGTAGGTGACTACTTCGACCCCATTTTAGCTGAAGCGTATAGAGAAACGCTTTCCGAGTTTTATCGCAATAAGGGTTTTGCTTTTGCTGACGTGGTTCTGGACAGCGAAAAGCTCAAGAACAAGCGGGTGGTATATATCATTGATGAAGGGCCAAGGGTACGAATCACTAAAGTTAAGTTTAGCGGTAACAAAGCCATAAAGGCCTCGGCACTTAAAAAGGCCATAAAGACAAAGACGAGAAGATGGCTTGTTTTGCCTAAGTACTACGTCGAAGAGGATGTGGCTGAAGATGTATTACGGCTGCAAAACATCTACTATAACAGAGGATATCTCGATTACAGCGTAGAGCCAAGAGTAGATTTTACCAAAGGCAAGAGCCGGGCGCATATTACTTTCGAGATTGAAGAGGGGCCGGTTTATATGGTTAGAAACATTGTTTTTGCCGGTGCCGAGCACTTCGATAAGGAGAAGCTGCGGGCGGGGCTGAAATTAAAGCAGGGCCAGGCCTATAATAAGCGGCTTGCTGATTCGCATGCTAAGCAGCTTGTCAAATTGTATCGTGAACAGGGCTATGTTGATGCTGAAATTGAGCAGAGACCACAATTTATTGCTGATGTTAACCTTGTCAATGTTTTGTTTGACATCACAGAGGGCGGGCAATTTCGGATTGGGCGGATTGACATAACCGGCAATGAACAGACGCAGGATAAGGTAATCCGGCGGGTGCTCGATGAGCGCGATTTTTCGCCGGGCCAATTGTACAATGCTTGTTTAGCTCCCAAGGCAGGCGGCGGTAAACTGGAGAAAGAAGTGCAAAGGACGGTGCTGGCGGAGGAGGTGATGATTAGGCCAATTGCGCCAATTAGTGGAGAGCCTGGCCAGAAGGATGTGAAGGTGGATATAAAAGAGGGCCGGACGGGGATGATAATGTTGGGCGGTGCTGTGTCAAGCGACGCTGCAATTATGGGGCAGCTGGTTTATAGTCAGCAAAATTTCGATATTACCGACTGGCCGGAGAGCTTTAAAGACTTTATAACCGGCAATGCCTTCAAGGGTGCCGGCCAGAGTCTCAGGATTGCTGCTGAGCCGGGAACCGAGGTTAGCCAGTATTCAATTGTGTTTTCTAACCCATATTTTCGAGACAAACCAGTGTCACTTGATGTGGCCGGCTCAAGCTGGTCGAGAGGAATGGAAAGCTACGATGAACAACGAATCAAAGGATTTGTGGGATTCGAGAAACGATTAAAAAACAAATGGCGAAAGAGCATTGGTATAAGATGCGAAAGTGTTGACGTTGGCGGTCTTGATACCGATGCTCCTCAGGAAATCATCGACGTTAAGGGCGATAATGCTCTTGTTGGTGTTAGGTTTGGTATCGGCAAAGATTTACGAGATGATATATGGTATCCGAGTAAAGGGCGCTGGTTTAACGCAAGTTACGAGCAGGTTGCCGGTGATGAAATTTTTGGTGTCGCCAGCGGAACATACAGATGGTATAAGACTCTTTATGAGGATTTGGCGGAGCGCAAAACCGTTCTGGCGCTGAAGCTGCTTGGGGGTGTTGTGTTAGGTGATGCACAGCCTTTCGAGAAATTTTATGCCGGCGGCACAGGCACTTACGGTATCAGGGGCTTTGATTATCGTGGGATAAGCCCGAGAGGTATGCAGACGAATGTAACTAACCCTCAGCGGAAAGACCCGGTAGGCAGTGACTGGATTTTTTTGGCTAATACTGAAGTGACGGTGCCTATATCAAGCGACAATTTTGCGGCGTTATTTTTCCTGGATAGTGGAGCAGTTGATACCGGCGGCTATCGAGCTTCAGTAGGTATAGGCATACAAATATTAGTGCCGCAGTGGTTTGGTCCTGTGCCGATGAGATTTGAATTAGCAACACCATTTATGAAAGATGGCGAGGATAAAACGCAAACTTTCAGTTTTTCTGTAGGAAGAATGTTTTAACTGGTGAGCGGTAATTGGCCAGTGGTTCGCCGCAGGCGGATTTAATCATCTAACCAGTCCAACAGGCTTACGCCATTACCATTTAACCGCTTAACTTGGAAAGGGTAATTTATGAAGACGAAAGCAGTGGTTTTATATTGTTTAATAGGTGCGTCTGTTTTTCTTATGAGCCATGAATACGGTTTGGCTAAGTCGAAAGCCCAAAAGGCCGTAGTGAATATTGGCGTTGTCGATATTCGCAGATGCTTTCGTGACTGTAAAAGAAATGCCACGTACAGCGCCGATGCTATGGCCGAACAAGCCAAATGGGATGCGGAGCAGCAAAAGATTAGCAGAGAAATCGACTCGCAGAGGGCTGGTCTCAAAGCCCTAAAACCAGGCAGCAGTGACTATCTGGCACAAGTCAAGGAGCTGTTGCAAAAACAGGCTGGACTTGAAGCCGCTCGGCAGTTCAACAATCAGCGGAGAGCATTGAAGGACCAGCGATGGACCGAAGACCTTTATATTGAACTTCTGAAGATAATCCGTGAGCTGGCTGAGCAAAAGCAGCTTGATTTGGTTTTGCAAAAGGATGTGCCGTCCCTTCCTGCAGCGAGTCCTGAGGAGCTTATGCTGACCCTGAATACACATAAATTGTTGTATAGTGGTGGCTGTTTGGATATTACCGATGAGGTGCTGGCTCAGCTGGACGCAAATAGCAATTAACGATAAGCGACAAGCGATTTGCGGTAAGCGATGAGTAATATTGGAATGAAATTGACAGTTGAACAATTGGCTAAGCGGCTGGGTGCTGAGTTGGTAGGTGCAGGCGATGAGACCAAGAGGCAGATAAGCGCTGTAGGGCCTGTGGAGGCAGCCGGCGAGGGCGATGTTACGTTTGTTACGAACGATAAACACATAGCCGCCCTTGGCAAATCGCGAGCAGCAGCGACTATTGTTGCGAAGCGCATTGATGGATTGTCCAAGCCGCAGCTGATTGTAAAGGATGTTGACGCAGCCCTAATAGAAATTTTGAATTTTTTCGCACCTTTATTGAAGCCTGCCGTTGAGGGAATTGATCCGTCCGCTACGCTCGGGAAGGATGTCAAGATAGCCAAGAGGGTGTCTATTGGGCCGAATGTAGTAATTGACAATAGAGTCGAAATCGGGGAAAAAAGTGTAATTGGCAGTGGGTGTAAGATAGGTGAGAATTCAAAAGTCGGGAAAAATTGTCGTCTTGATAGCAATGTTGTTGTTTATCATAACTGCTGTTTGGGCAACAATGTAATCATCCAGGCGAACAGCACAATTGGCTCGACCGGCTTTGGGTATTCGTTTATCGAAGGCGGCCATAAGCTCATACCACATAATGGCGGGGTAGTAATTGAAGACTTTGTCGAGATAGGAGCTAATTGCTGCATCGACAGGGCTAAGTTCGGTAATACCATAATCGGGGCAGGGACAAAGATAGATAACCTTGTGCAAATTGCTCATAATGTAGTAATCGGCAAGGGCTGTCTGATAGCAGGACTGGTTGGTATTGCCGGCAGTTGCAAGCTGGGCGACGGTGTTGTGTTAGCGGGACAAGTTGGCTTGGCGGATAATATAGAAATAGGTGATGGTACAATAATTGGTGCTCAATCCGGCGTTCCCTATGATGTGGCAGCCGGGCAACAATTACTCGGCAGGCCGGCAGTTGAAAGGAAAGAGGCATTACGGATAATAGGTTTGACGGGGCGTTTGCCGAAGATGGCTGAGCGGTTAAAGCAACTGGCCAGAAGGGTAGAAAAACTGGAGTCCGAAAGGTTGCGTTAAACGGTTGTGGTTGCGCTGCTCGCTTTGTCGAACGTCTTACGTTGGACGCAACTGATACGAGTCGCGCAACCGCTGGACGAAGCACCGTGGCAAAAGAATATGAAGCTGCAAAAGACGATAAAAAGTGAAGGCAAGATTAACGGCAAAGGTTTGTTCGGAGGCAAAGAGGCGAAGGTTGTTTTTCGTCCGGCCCCTGTGGATACCGGTGTGGTTTTTGTACGGACTGATATACCGGAGGCGGTGCGGATTAGTGCTGTTGCGCCAAATCTTGCCCAGCGGAGTCGTCGCACGACAATAAAGAAAGGGTCTGTCAGTATAGAAACCATCGAGCATTGTTTGGCTGCGGTCAGTGCGATTGAGATTGACAATTTGATTATAGAAGTTGACGGCCCGGAGCTGCCGGCTCCGGACTGCAGCAGCGCCGAGTATTTCAAGGTTCTCAAGCGCGTCGGGCTTGCTGAGCAGCAGGTAAAACGCAAAGAGTATGTTATCAGCGAGCCGATTAGTATTATCGCTGGTGACGCATCCATATATGCTCTACCGTACGTAGAAGACGGATTAAATATCACCTACGACCTTGATTACGGCGGGCACACAGGTGTTGGCAGGCAGATTTTTAGCTGTCGGCTCTCGCCGCAGAGTTTTGAGAAGAATTTAGCACCTGCCCGAACCTTTTTGCTCGAAGCTGAGGCCAAGCAGTTTCGGGCACGCGGGATAGGAACGCATGTTGGTCCTCGCGATATTCTGGTTATCAACTCAGACGGGCCTATTAAGAACAGCTTCAGATTTCCTAACGAATGTGTCAGGCATAAGATTGTGGATTTAATTGGCGACCTTGCGTTAGTCGGCTGGCCAATTAAGGGCAGGATTGTTGCCTATAAGAGCGGTCATTCGCTGAACCAGCAGCTTGCGATAAAGCTATATGAAGCGGCCCAACGGCAGGAGCGAATGCAGACGTATGGGACTGATGCGCTTCTGGATATTCGGCAGATTGCTAAAATTCTACCTCATAGATATCCGCTTTTGCTGGTTGATAAGGTAGTCGAAATAGAAGGTGATGTGCGAATAAAGGGCATAAAGAATGTGAGCTTCAATGAGCAATTTTTCCAGGGACATTTCCCCGGTACGCCTATTATGCCGGGTGTTCTTATTGTAGAAGCGATGGCGCAAGTGTCGGGCTTATTGTTCGCGCAGAGACTGGAGCTCACCGGTAAGATAGCGGTGCTGTTGAGTATGGATGGTGTTAAATTGCGTAAAGCGGTTGTCCCCGGCGACCAGCTTATCCTTACTGCTGAAACGGTGCGACTTCGCAAGAGGGCCGCTCAGTGTCGGTGCAAGGCAATGGTAGGTGATTCAGTGGTCGCTGAGGCACAAATCAAATTTATGCTTGTTGATGAGGAAGGAGTATAAGGAAGACCCAAGACCGCAGACCTAATACTACAGGCCTTGAGTCTGGTGTCTGGGGTCTTGAGTCCGGAGTCTGAAATGATACAGATACATCCCAGTGCGGTGGTTCGTAGGGATACCCAGTTAGCTGAGGGCGTTACAATTGGGCCTAATTGTGTTATTGGTAGCGAGGTTTCAATTGGTGCCGGAACTGTACTCGACGCTAATGTGGTAATTGATAAAGCCGTCACAATCGGGAAAAACAATCACTTTTTTCCCAATTGTGTGATAGGTGGCAAGCCGCAAATGCTGGGCCTTAGTGCAGATGAAAAAATTGGAGGGCTTGTCATAGGTGATAACAACATCGTTCGAGAACAGGTAACAATTCATCCGAGTGTTTGTCTGGGGCAGTTTACGAAGATAGGAAATGATAATCTGATTATGATAGGAGTTCACATCGGGCACGACTGCGAGCTTTCCGATAAGATTGTGATGAGCAACTACGCGCAAATTAGCGGGCATTGCAGGATTGAGACCGGTGTTTGGCTTAGTGGTATGGTTTTATTACATCAGTTTGTTACTATTGGCAAGTGGTGCTACGCTGCGGGGCTTGCTGGGATTAATCGAGATATTCCGCCATTTCTTATTGTCAGCGGACATTATCCGCCGAGGGTAAGGGGTGTTAACAAACGGGGCATGGAAAGAGCCGGATTGAGCGAAGACCAACAGGAGAAGATATTCGAGGCGTATCAAAAACTCTATCGCCAGGGTGGCACACTGCTGGGAAATGCAAGGGCTTTGGCAAAAGAAGACGGACTCGATGAGAATGTTCGTGCTATGATTGATATGATAACCAAAAGCAGCCAGCACCAGTTTGGCAGATACCTCGAAAAGTTCAGACGACAAAGGACAGAAGACAGAGGAAAGAAGACAGAAAATCTGACATCTGACTTCTGATAAAAGGTGCGAAGAATGAAGGTACGGACTGCTATCATAGGCGCCGGCAAAATGGGGGCGATACATGCGAAGGTTTACCATAGCTTGGGCCAGAGCGATTTTGTTGCCGTGGTGGATATCGATGCCAGCAAGGCCCAGCGCCTGGCCCGCCAATATAACTGTATGGCTGTAACTTCTTGTGCAGATATTCTGGACAAAGTTGATGCGGTAACGATAGCGACTCCGACGGTGACACATCTGGAGCTTGCGGAAATTTTTATCAAAAACAATATTGCGGTGATGATTGAAAAGCCGCTGGCGGCTAATGTCGCCGAAGGTAGGAAGATAGCAGCTCTTGCGAGCAGGAACGACTGCGTTGTAGCCGTGGGGCATTCCGAACGATGCAATCCGGTTGTCCAGGCGATGAAGCGTCTGGGTATTGAGCCGAAGTTTATTGAGGCCACTCGTATCAGTCCGTATCCATTCCGCTCGACCGACGTCGGAGTTGTGCTGGATGTGATGATACATGATATAGATATTATTCTGTCTCTGGCAGCAAGCGAAATTAAAAAGATAGATGCGGTAGGTGTCAGTGTCATTGACGAGAAAGAAGATATTTGTAATGCACGAATTGTTTTCGAGAACGGTTGCATCGCAAATATTACCGCCTCGAGATTAGCTCTGAAAACCGAAAGGAAGGTGAGGGTATTCAGCCGGCAGGCGTATTTGAGTGCCGATTTCCTTAAGAAAAGTGGCACTGTTATCAAGGCAAACCCCAACATTGACGTTGTCGAAAAGATTAGAACGCTTAAAAAGGCAGGTAAGTTTAACCTTTTGAAAGTCAACTGGCCTGATTTGCTGCACATTGAAAAGCTCAAGATAGACGACAAGGAGCCGTTGCGTCTTGAGCAGGAATCTTTCTTAAAGGCGGTGGCTGATAGTCGTCGCGATGCGTTGCAGCGGAAGGGTTTAAATCCTGAAGTTAGTGCTGAAGAAGGCTTGGCAGCGCTTCAATGTGCCGAGAAGATTCTTGATTGCGTTAAAAAGCACAAATGGAATGAGGAAATAGAATACGGCACATAACGAACATTGAACCCACGTCTTGCTGTCGCCAGACAGCAGTTGGGGTGAAAGGTACATTTATGACAGGCAGGTTTTGGGTGTGCACATTGTTGACAGCTGTTATTCTGAGCTTCGGATGTAAGGAAAAAGTCCAGGAGCAGAACAGGCAGACAGAAGAGCAAAACAAGCAGACGAAAACAGAAAAAAGGCAGGCGAAAATGGTTAAATTACAAACAAGTATGGGTGATATCGTTATCGAGCTTAATGAAAAAGCAGCGCCTGTTACAGTAAAGAATTTTCTCACGTATGTGAAAGAAGGATTTTACGACGGGGCGATATTTCACAGGGTCATACCGAATTTTATGATACAGGGCGGCGGATTCACAGCCCAGATGGAGCGAAAAGAAACACACGCACCAATCATAAACGAGGGGAAAAACGGTCTGAAAAACGACCGAGGCACCATCGCAATGGCCCGAACGAACAATCCGAACAGCGCAACTTCCCAGTTCTTCATCAATCACAAGAACAATGATTCTCTAAACTATATTGAGAACAAAGATCCCGGCTATGCGGTGTTTGGCAAAGTAATCGAAGGTATGGATGTCGTGGATGCAATAGCGCAGGTTATGACAACAATGCGAATGGGTATGCGTGATGTTCCCGCTGAGCCTGTAGTAATAAAATCAGCTGAAATTATACAGAACAATTAAGAATAAGCTTTCAGCTTTAGTTTACTGACCAATTGGTGAGCGAGGCGGGTCGGCTCAGGAATTCGGTATTTGGTTGTGCAGTCGAGGGTGATTTTTATGGCATTTTCTAACACGCATTTGTTACCTACCGAGACAAAAACCGGCTTAACGTTAGTGCGTGTTCTAACTACCGCCCCGATAATTTCGTCACCGTCCCACAGTGGACTGAGCGCGCCTTTTTCGGGAGCCGGTACATCGAAAGTGCCGGTTAATCTGCTTTTTGCACAGCCGATGGTTGGCTTGTCAAAAAATAGACCCAGATGTGATGCGAGGCCGAGTCGGCGCGGGTGGGCGATACCTTGGCCGTCTATGAAAAATACATCCGGCTCGTTTTTTAGTTTTTCAACTGCGGCGATGCAGACAGGCGATTCACGGAAGGAAAGCAAACCCGGAATGTACGGGTAAGTCAGTTTCTCAACAGCATTTGCTGTTTCGATAATCTCGAAATGGATTCCTGCTTGCGCAGGAATGACATTTGCGTCTGATGGTTTCGGAGACCCCCAAAGACTCTTTTGTGCGGCTTGAAGCTCCAAAACAACAACGACAGCGATAATTCTTTGCTTATTCTTGCTTAGGGCGCAGTCAATACCGGCTATGGTTTTCGGCTGGTTTTTTAATTCGACAAACTGCACCTTCTCGCAGAGCTGTTTCTGCAGAGCTATTGCCTGTGAGTAAGATAAATTCCAGTTATGCAGTTTTTTCGTTTGCATAATAGTTTTTAAGAAAGCGTAGCCAGTTTTTCTTCAAGGTCGCTCACTGGTGTGAAGTACCATGTCTTACCTATTTTCTGACTATTGAGGAGACCACGGCTTTCTAAGTTCAGCAAATCGAGTCGACTCGTTTGGTATACAACATTATGGCTTATTTGATGCGATCTAATTGTATACTGGTGATGTGGATGACGCAGCGCATGGCTAATCAGCGCGCGTTGTCTATGATTGAGAATCGCAACGCCGCGCAGCTCACTTTCAATCGCTCGCAGCTTCTCGGCCTTGCGTTTGATGTATTCATGCAGTTTCTTAATTGCTCGTTGAATCACTTCAAGGTGGTAAAGAATAAAGTAAGTCAAATCGTTGTCATCAGTCTCTGTATAGAGAAAGGATCGTCCATATTTAGAAGGATGCCTTCGAATGATTTGCGATATTGAGATAAACTCAAACAGCCAAAAACCATTGTGTAACATCGACCAGTAGAACAAGGCCCTTGCAACTCTGCCGTTGCCGTCTACAAAGGGATGGTTGTAAGCGAGCCAGAAGTGTAAGATGATGGACCGGATGACAGGATGAATAAATCCTTCAGGGCTTTTACTATTGGCAAAATCACACATATCATCCATTCTCTCTTTAAGTTGCTCAGCTGCTGGTGGATCATGGAAAACCTTATTGTACATGTCAACAACAACTATGCGCTGGCCAGTCTTTCGGAAACGACCAGATGCAGAGTTGTCGTCGAGAGTTTTCTCGGTAATAATTCGATGAAGATCAAATATCAGTTCTTTAGATAAATGTTCATTTTTTAGTCTTCCTATTCGCTGCATTGTTTTGAAATTATTAAGAATCATTTGTTCACTCTTGTCACGAGGTGCTCGCCCCGTTTTGATCATCTCCTTGGCAATTTCACGCGTCGTTACCGCACCTTCGAGTTGGCTAGAAGTGATTGCTTCTTGGATCAGTGAACTAACGTAATATTGGTCTTTTGTATCAGGGTTTGTGATTTGCTCCGGCATACGGATAAACCCGCCAGTTCCCTGGTCTATATTGTGCAGTCTTTCGGGAATCGGATCAACTTCAAGATATTTGAATGGTTTTCCATTTTTGTCCTTTAATGGGATTTCCTTGAACAGACTTTGTCGACGCAGTTTAATTGCTAACCACCACTCTTTATGTGATAGCCCTTCCGGCGGGGAGTAATATCGCAATTTGTGCCAATGGAGATATTTGCCTTCAACTAAGGGGCTGGGACTTTCTGTGAGAACATTTACGAGACGTTCAGGATTTTTCATAAATTGTTTCCAGAGATCACCGGTATCAGGTGGTTTTTGGGGCATTTTCATTGCTTTATGCTCCTTAACATCAAGAACTTATGGAAATACTAATCATATACTAATTTATTAAAATTTAGTATATGATAATGCGAAGTTTCTGTCAAATACTAAAATTAAATAATTTAGTATTAAATTAGTATAAGACCGACAAGTAGTGCTTTTGCCGATAATATCGTTTATTCCAATTATGGAAGGCAACTTTCAACTGAAACGAAAACATTTTACCTTTTTGTGTTGTTTTGGTACAATTACAAGTTTGTGTAGTTGTTGAAATTTCACAGCCCTACAGTATTCCGGTAATAGAGTA
>CAZUPG010000024.1:0-12930 GCA_964622085.1 uncultured Pirellulales bacterium
AGCAGGGTGGCTGCCATATGGCAGATGCCTATGCCCGTGCGAGTGGAAAGGTTGGTGTTATGGTGGCGACCAGCGGTCCGGGGGCCTGCAATTTGGTCACAGGCCTTGCAACGGCGATGATGGACTCGGTGCCGTTAGTTGCTTTGACGGGGCAGGTTCGTACAGAGCTTATCGGTAACGACGCATTTCAGGAGGCGGATACTACCGGCATTACTCGTCCAGTTACAAAATACAACTGCATTGTTAAGGATGTTAAAGACCTGGCCCGGATTATTAAAGAGGCATTTTATATAGCTTCGACCGGCCGACCAGGGCCGGTGCTTGTTGATATACCCGTTGATGTCGAAGTCAATAAGTGCAGTGTTGACGGGCCGGTCGAGATGGAATTGCCCGGTTATCGCCTACGACCCAAAGGAAACGCCAGACAAATATCAATGGCGGCACAGGCGATAAACAAATCCGACCAACCGGTGCTTTATGTCGGCGGTGGGGTTATTATCGCAAACGCATCTGATGAGTTACGACAATTGGCTCAAAAGGCGCATCTACCTGTAACGATGACATTTTTAGGGCTGGGAAGTTTCGACCAGAGAAAACCCGAATCGCTGGATATGCTTGGAATGCACGGCTCTGCTTACGCTAATTATGCTGTCCAGCAGTGCGATTTGCTGATTGCGGTAGGCGCTCGATTTGATGACAGGGTTACCGGCAAGCTCGCAACCTTTGCTCCGAATGCGAAGATTATCCATATTGATATCGACCCTTCGAGTATTTCAAAGAACGTTCACGTTGATATCCCCATTGTGGGCGATGCAAAAGAGATACTTGGTGAGCTAATAAAAGAAGTTGAATTTCGAGAGAGAAAAAAATGGTTTAATCAGATTGCCGAATGGAAGAAAAAGTACCCTTTCCGCTATGACAATACTTCATCGGAGATTAAGCCGCAGTATGTTATCGAGGAGATTTGCCGTCAAACTAAGAGCGGTGCGATTATAACTACCGGCGTCGGGCAGAATCAGATGTGGGCCGCTCAGTTTTACAAATTCACCATGCCCAGGCAGCTCATAAGCTCTGGCGGGCTTGGAACGATGGGCTATGGCCTGCCGGCTGCCATAGGCGCCCAGGTAGCAAAGCCGGAATCAATTGTTATCGATATTGACGGTGACCACAGCTTTAATATGACGATGACGGAGCTTGCGACGGCAGTCGAGCACAATTTACCGATAAAGGTTTGTATTTTGAACAATGGGTATATGGGAATGGTTCGACAATGGCAGGAGCTTTTCTATAATAAGCGTTATTCCAAAACCTATCTGGCCAATCCTGATTATGCGACTGTTGCGCGTGCGATGGGTGCGGTCGGAGAGACGATTGACAAAAAAGCCGATGTTCCGAAGGTCATAAAGTCAATGCTGGTAGAAAAGAAGCCATGTGTTGTTGACGTAAGAATCGAGCGCGAAGAAAATGTTTGGCCTATGGTTCCGGCTGGCAAGAGTATAGATGAGATGAGCGGGCTTGATATACTGGAAAGTATGGCGTAAAATTCGTTGTTTGTGACCCGTCACTCGTCGCTCGGGTCACGAGAAACGAGGTACGAGAATGAAACATATAATAAGTGCATTGGTTGAAAATAAACCCGGCGTTTTGGCGCATGTTGCCGGGATGTTTGCCGCCCGGGCGTTTAATATTGATTCGCTTGTTGTCGGCCGAACGGAAGACCCGAAGCTCAGTAGAATGACGATAGTCGTTATCGGAGACGACAAAGTCGTTGAGCAGGTGCGCAAACAATTAGCCAGGGTTGTTCCTGTTGTGAAGGTTCAGGATTTTGTTGGTCAGCCGATTGTAGCCCGCGATTTAATGCTGATTTCCATTTCGGCGCCGCCGGAAAAGCGACCTGAAATAATGTCACTGATAGGGATGTTCAGTGGCAAAGTTGTTGATATAGCCCAAAAGTCACTTACGGTGGAAATAAGTGGGCCGGAGGCCAAGATTGAGGCCTTCATCAATGTGTGCAAACCCTATGGTATAAAAAACGTAGCCAGAACCGGAACAATTGCTATGCCCCGACAGGCAAAAACCGAGTCGTGAATAAGCATATCTATATCAGCGGTTACCCATTAGCCCGGATTTTTCAAAGCCACAGACGTTGTCCTGAGCGTAGTCGAAGGAGGCCACAGCATGGGCTGAAGCCCAACCTACCGACTGTATAGTTGATATAGTAAAAATCGGACACAACTTCTTTTCTAAAAAGGGAAAGACAATATCGCTCTACTCATCCCCACTGGGGGACAAGCACTTTATATGATGAACATTGGAAGAAAATACGAGGACCAAAAACTATTTGGGGATTAACTGCCTGGGATTTTTTTTGCGAGAACTGGTATGACAAACGAGTACTGGGATTGAACCTCCTCATACTCTCGGCGCTATTGTGGATTGGCGCGCGGAATTTTCACTTGCCGGACTATTTGTTTTTATTTGCGATATTACTGGGATGCGCTGGCCTTGTTTTATTGCTTGGATTTACACCTTGGCATAGGAGCCCGCCATATAAAGGGAATCCATAGCCCTGTTACTCAGTCATAGTATTTGAATAAATAGGTCATCCACCTATTTCCATAATTGCCTATTTAAAGCCAGACCACCTCTTATTAGCTCAATTAAAGTTGTTAAACGGCCAGTTTCGTGTATAATTTGCATTATGGCCGAGATAAACGAAAAACTAACGCCCGCGATGAAGCAGTTCCACCAGTTCAAAAAAAAACACCCCGACTGTATTCTGTTTTTTCGCATGGGCGATTTCTACGAGACCTTTTATGAAGATGCCAAAACCTGCTCGCGCGTCTGCGGCCTGGCACTTACCAGCAGAAGTAAAGGCAACAATCCCATACCTCTTGCAGGCGTGCCGTATCATGCGGTCGAAGGATACCTGAAAAAAATGCTCCAGGCCGGCTACAAGGTCGCCGTCTGCGAGCAGGTCGAAGACCCCAGAACCGCAAAGGGTGTCGTCAAGCGTGACATTGTCCGAATTGTAACTCCCGGAACTCTCACCGACGATATCCTGCTCAACGCCAAAGAAGATAATTTCCTCTGTGCGGTCAACCTCGGCAACAAGGCCAATGCCGCAATTAGCTGGGTCGATATCTCAACCGGCCATTTTTTCGTCCAGAGACTACCAGAAGATAAGCTGCTCGATGAGCTATTGCGGCTGTCGCCTGCCGAGTGTCTTCTGCCTGATAGACGCGGCGAGCTATTCGAAGCAGAGACAAGAAAACTCACAAAAGACATCACTCAGCTAACAAACGCCATAATAACAGAACGGCCCGGCTGGTATTTCGACCCATATCAGGCAAGGCAGCGCCTGCTAAAGCACTTCGGCACCGCCACACTCGAGGGCTTCGGCATTAGTGACGATGACGACGGCCCAATTCCGCCTGCCGGCGCAATCATCGAATATCTCAACGAAACTCAAAAAACCACTCTCGGCCATATACAGAATCTGAAACAAATCGAACGACAAAAATTTCTGCAAATTGACCAGACTTCTATTCGGAGCTTGGAAATCTTGCGAACCATCCGCACCGAGAGCAAGGCTGGCTCGCTTCTGGATTGCCTTGACCAGACAATAACCGCTATGGGCGGCAGGATGCTCAGGGCCTGGCTGTGTATGCCGTTGTGCGAATTAGGCGCAATCGAGCTTCGCCAGGACGCCATCGCAGAACTAAAAGAAGCAGACAAAAGATTAGCTGATATTCGCAAGCTGCTTTCCGCCATCTCCGACACCGAGCGTATCGCAGCCCGCATCAGCACTTTTCGCGCAACTCCGAGGGATTTGCTCGCCCTTGCAAATACTCTTCGGCAGATACCACAGTTGCGGCAAATCCTGCAGCAATTTACCGCCGATTTGCTCGTTCAGCTTGCCGGCCGATGCGACAGTATGGACGAATTGGCGGGTTTGCTCGAATCGGCAATTCGGCCGGACTGCCCCTCGCATCTTCGCGATGGGGGCGTAATTAAAGCCGGCTTTTCCGAAGAGCTTGACCGCCTGCGCTCGATTTCCAGAGACGGCCAAAGCTGGCTGCGAAACTATCAAAAAGAGCAATCAGAGCGTACCGGCATCGGCAATCTGAAAATCGGCTACAATAAGGTCTTCGGCTACTATATCGAAGTATCTCATTCATCGTCTGACAAGGTCCCAGCTGATTATGTCCGCAAACAGACAATCAAAAACGCAGAGCGCTATATCACCGAGCGGCTCAAAGAATACGAGACCCAGGCCCTAAGCGCCGAGGAAAAGGCGCTCGAATTAGAGCAACAGCTTTTTGAAGACATTCGCCGACAGTCCGCTCAATATGTAAGTCGCCTGCAGGCCCTCGCCGATACTATCGCTCAATGTGATTGCCTTTCCGCTCTTGCATATATAGCAAAACGGAGAAATTATATCCGACCCAAAATAACTAATGACACTGAGCTGATTATCAACGAGGGCAAACACCCCGTTTTAGCTGAATCGCTCGGCTCGGAGTTTGTGCCCAACGATATCGAGCTTGGCAATCCTTCGACGGTGAGCTCAGGACAGTCGAACCGTAATACCGGCCTGTCCCGAGCGAAGCCGAGGGGCGATATCCTTGTTGTAACAGGGCCGAATATGAGCGGAAAGAGCACCTATATAAGGCAGGTCGCACTTCTGGTCTTAATGGCCCAGACCGGCTCATTTATCCCCGCAAAAGATACCGAGATTGGAATTGTCGATAGAATCTTCACCCGCGTCGGTGCTTCCGATGAATTGGTTCGAGGCCAATCTACATTTATGGTCGAGATGACCGAGACCGCAAATATCTTAAATAACGCAAGCGATAAATCGCTGGTAATTCTTGACGAGGTCGGCCGGGGTACGAGCACCTACGACGGCCTGTCTTTGGCCTGGGCAATTACTGAGCATATTGCAGGTAAAATAAAGTGCAGAACGCTCTTTGCTACTCACTATCACGAATTGACAGAATTAGCGGAATTATTTACGAATGTTAAAAATTGCAACGTCGCCGTTCGTGAATGGGCCGATGAGGTAGTATTTTTACACAAGATTTTACCCGGCGGGACTGATAAGAGTTACGGCATCCACGTAGCTAAACTTGCCGGCGTACCAAAACCCATCCTCGAACGCTCAAAGGAAATCCTGGAAGAATTGGAATCGGCCTTCGTTAAAGAGGCCACCGGCTCACATCTATCAAAACACAAGACAAAAGAGCCAGACAAAGACACGCTCTTCGTCCAGAAACACAAATCCGTTTTGGAAAAACTTTCCTCAACTGATATAAATAATTTAACACCGCTCGAAGCGATAAATTTGTTGAATCAAATAAAAAATGAAATAAAAGGTGGCTGCTCTTGACAAAACGAAAAGGCTGCAGTTATGATTTTGAATAGCATAGTAACTATATAAACCATAAAAAAAGGGTATGCGAATGCAAGGAACTGAAAATGAAAAACGCACCGCACATGCTGTGGAGAACCTTGGTGCAGGACTTGGTATAGCATTCTTTGCGGCCGTTGTGATATTTTGCTTTGGTGTCTGGCCTGCCATCTTTGGGGGGCAGATAGGGGACTATCCAGCGCAGAGATTAGAAGATGGAATCTTGATGCCTTTGAACAGGACTATATACGAGGTCAATCCGTTGATGCAGACAATTATCTACTGGATGCCGAGTATTCACGAAACACCACGGAAACTTGTTAATTGCGCCGTCCGCGACAGGAAGAATTGGATTGGGTATTACTCTGATGGTTCAGGTGCCGTGGAGATGCGTAAAGGAAGAATAGTTACAGGCGATCCGAATGAAATTTACATAGGTCGTTGCCGCTGGTGGCTTTTACATGTTGGGTTACTATAGTGAGGAGTATAGCCCGTGCGGATTATTGAATCGAACCGACGGCTGAATTCAGGCGACCGCCCATACTATTTGGCTTATCGTTTGAAGGAGTAGAAATAAAAGAATATCAAGTTGTAATGGTTAATAGTTCTATGGAACCGGATCTTCCTTATATTAAATTTTTTTTTCTTGATGCCTCTGTCATAGTTAAGCTGTTTGTAAATGAGAATGAGAAAAATTCTGACCTTGTTAGGCAATACTTTAACGAACTGTACACCAAGTTCTTTACGACGAATTTCTGTTTCTTTGAATCACTTTCTGCTCTGAAGCGAAAATGGATCAAAAAAGAGATAAGCAAAAATAAATACAGAGACTGTTGCAGGCTTCTATTTGCTTATATTAAAGAACGACGGATAGAAATTAAGGAATATCCTTTAGAAAACCTACATGATTTCGAAAAATTAGAACTCTTGACCGAAAAATATAGTATCGACATATCAGACGGCCTGCAGTTGCTTAGCATTAAGGAGACCATACTATCAAAATTTGCAGGAGAAAGTGAAACAACCCTTATTACTGCAGATGAAAACCTAGCAAAAGCTGCAAAAGAAGAGAGCGTAAAATTACTTGATTTATCAAAATAAAACACATCCGAATGCCCGGCGGATTCGTCGCGCGTCGCCTGTGGCTTGTAACTCGAAGAAGGGCAATAGATTCCCGCTTTCGCGGGAATGACAATATTATTGAACCATTCCGTGAAATCTGCGCAATCTGTGGCTACAGGTTTTTTGCCGCGGAGTGGCCGGCTAAGGCTCCGGTTGACCAGCAGATTTGGAGATTATATCCGCCGCAGGGGCCGTCGGCATCGATTACCTCACCTGCAAAAAACAGGCCCGGACAAATCTTCGATTCCATCGTCTTTGGCTCAATCTCAGTAACACTTGCCCCGCCATGTGTAACCGTCGCCTCATCTATCGGCCGAGTGCTCACAACAGAAATCGGCAGGGCCTTGAGAATCCGCACTAACTTTCTTCGCACATCTTTTTTAAGCTGACCGGCCGCCAATTCATCACTGCATCCGGCCTGCCTGCACAGGACAGTCGAGAGGCGCTTCGGCACAAACTCCGCCAGAACGTTAACCACCTTCTTTTTGGGATTTATAGACAATCGCTCGGTAATCTGCTTTTCAAGCTCTGCCTCTTTAATCTGAGGTACTAAATCCAGCGAAATAGCGATTGGCTTTTTGCCAACCGGCAGATAATCGGTTAGATATCTGCTCATATCCAGCACCGCAGGACCGCCTATACCATCCTCGGTAAATATAATCGCCCCGGCCGTGATAACTTTCTTATTATTGATGTGTGCCGACAACCTGACATCTTCCACAGCGGTCCCTGCAAGCTGTTTTGGCCAGTCTTCGCGAGTTACAAGCGGTACTAAAGACGGCTTTGGCTCAACGATTGTGTGCCCCATTTCCCTGGCAAACCTGTAACCATCGCCGGTCGAGCCGGTCTGTGGATACGAGAGACCACCGGTTGCGATAATAAGCTTTTCTGTATAGACCACCTCTTTTTCTGTGCGGACAATAAATGTGTCGTTTTCTTTGGCAACACTTTTAACTCGCCTGTCATATAGAAATCTCACGCCGAGCTTTTTTGCCCGCTCTACGAGCGTGTCCCTTAGGTCGCCGGCACGGTCGCTGGCCGGAAACACACAGCCGTCTTTTTCAATTTTCAACCGGAGTCCCAGACTGGCAAAAAAATCCTGAATGTATTTTGGCGGGTATTGATACAGGCAGTAACTCAGGAATCTCCCTTTGGCGCCGAACTCTCGGACAATATCAGTCGGCTCGGCTTGATATGTGAGGTTGCATCGTCCTGCACCTGTAAGAAGCAGCTTTCGGCCGGCATTTGTATTGGCCTCGATTATTGTCGTTGCCGAATCTGCTCCCGCCTTCGCGTAGCCAGCTTCGGCGGGCGGGCCAGCGGAGAAAATCGCCGCCATCAGGCCTGCCGGCCCTGCCCCGATTACGCAAACATTTGTCCGTATACTATTCAATGGTAACTGTAAAATCCTATTGACTATTGCTGTCTGTCTTCTACTACGGCTAAAAGGATACCTGCTGAGATTCAATAATTATTCCCGTTCGACGGTTTCGTCGAGTGGTATGCCGAGCTTTCGGAACTTTGCGCGTCTTTGGGGCCTGTCCTGTCCCTGGATTCTTTTTGCCCGCATTGCCACTTCGGGGGCGATTTCTTTCGGTACGACCATTACGCCGTCATCGTCTGCGACAATATAATCACCCGGGCGGATAGTAACACCCGCACAGGTGATTGGCTGGTTATCCGAAACCGGGCCGATTCTGCCCATCGGATGTGCGGGCGAGCGAACAGTGCAAAAACCGGGCGTCTTCTGGATTATGCACTCGGCCGAATCGCGAATTGTCCCGTCGATTACGTATCCGACAACGCCTTTTATCCGCCCGTCGAGTGTATTGTTCGAGCCGAGTATTCCCGCTGCGGTTCTTTTGGCGTCGATTACGAGCACCTCGTCAGCAGCGCCCCACTTGCCCGCCTCCTTCCACAGCCCTTCCGGCCCGCTGGCATACTGGCGCCTTGCAAATTCATCATAGCTCATTGCCTCGAGGGGTTTGTCAATCAAATCGTATTCTGCGGTGTGTGCTATCCCCGCAAATCTTATGCCCGGATAAAGCGGCCGCATCGCAGGGTCCATCTCGTACTTTTGCTGATGCCCCATTGAATCGAGCGCATCAGCTACATCCGATGTCCGCACCGACCGAAGTATTTCCAGTGTCTTATCTGTAACGGGCTGACTTTTCGCACCTGTCTGAACGTTTTCCTTTCGGTCCCGGCCGTTACAACCTGTCACCAAAGCAACCAGTACGCAATAGCACATAAGTTTTTTCAATGTCATTCCTGTCTCCTTTCGAATTTTAATTTTGCTGCGGTCAGGCAGTAAGATAACAAAAACTACCTGTACCGGCAAACAAAACCCCGTCCAAATGCCCGGCAATATTCGTATCTCGTGAAGCGTGAAGCGTATCTCGTTAAAAATCTCTGCCTTTTTTGCCACAAAGGCACTAAGACACTAAAATTCATAATATAATTATTTTTTTACTTCGTGCTTTTGCGTCTTCGTGGCTATATTTCTCCGTGTGCTCCGTGCAATCTGCGGTCAAAAAGACTTGAACTCTCTGTGTTCTCGGTGTACTCTGTGGCTGATGAATTTCTGTGTAATCTCTGTGGCAAAAAGGAATCTTAATTATGGCAAAAATCACCAAACTCGACGACATCGTATCGTTGTGCAAGCGAAGGGGTTTTATATTTCAGTCCAGTGAAATCTATGGCGGCCTGGCAAGCTGTTATGACTACGGCCCGCTCGGCGTAGAACTGAAAAACAACGTCAAGGCCGCCTGGTGGAAAGCGGTCGTCCAGTTGCGAGATGACATAGTGGGTCTGGATTGCAGTATCCTGATGCACCCGTTGGTCTGGAAGGCCTCCGGCCATACCGACCAGTTCGCTGACCTCGTCGCCGAATGCAAAAAGTGCAACGTCCGTACTCGTGTCGACCACCTTAAAGATAAAGTAACCGAGCAGCCCGAAGAGCATACAGAGCATATCTCCATTGACGCAGCAATAGCTAAGGCCCACGATTTGAGCAATAAGGTCTGTCCCAATTGCAACACAGTCGGCCAGTTTACTGAGCCGATGCCTTTTAAATTGATGTTCGAGACCCAGATGGGAGCCAACGTTGACGACTCGATGACGCTGTATATCCGGCCTGAAACCGCCCAGGGCATCTTTGCCAACTTCGCAAACGTCCTCGATACTACGCGGGTCAAGATACCCTTCGGCATCGCCCAGATAGGAAAGAGCTTTCGCAACGAGGTAACCACCAAGGCCTTTATCTTCAGAACACGAGAATTCGAGCAGGCAGAGCTGGAATTTTTCTGCGAACCCGGCACCGACGACCAGTGGTTCGAGCACTGGAAAGAGGCGAGATTTAATTGGTACGTCAATTTGGGCCTAAAGAAAGAGAACCTTCATTTCCGCGAGCACGAAGCCGACGAATTAGCCCATTACGCCAAGGCCTGCGTCGATATCGAATACAGATTCCCCTTTGGCTCCGGCGACTGGCAGGAGCTTGAAGGCATCGCCAACCGCACCGATTACGACCTCAGGCAGCACCAGCGAGGCATCAGAACGCTCAATAAATGGTTTGAAAACGACCGGGACATAACAAAAATCGAATTAGCCCAGGAATCTGAAAGTTACCAGTCAGGCCCATTATCGTACTTCGATGACCAGCAGAAGAAACGATACATCCCTTACGTAATTGAGCCAAGTGCCGGCATAGATAGAAGTGCACTCGCCTTTCTGGTTGACGCCTATGATGAGGAAGAGGTCCGCGGCGAGAAAAGAAATTTGCTGCGATTCCATCCTGCTCTTGCACCGATTAAAGTCGGTATCTTTCCACTGGTCAAAAGGGACGGTATGCCGGAAGTAGCTCGTAATATCTACAATGATTTGAAAAAGTATTTCAACTGCTTTTATGATGAAAAAGGCGCAATCGGAAGACGTTATCGCAGACAGGATGAAGCCGGCACACCATTTTGTATCACCGTGGATGGTCAAACCCTACAGGATAATACCGTAACTGTCCGCGAGCGCGATTCGATGGAGCAAGTCAGAATATCGACCGACAAGCTTCTAAGCCACCTGCGGGAAAAACTGGATATGTAAAATGGCTAAAAAACACGCAAGAAAACATCATATCCTTCCAGAAAGCTATCTCAAAAGATTTGCAAAAAATAAACAAATTTGGCAATTAGATTTTGAACTTAAAAAAAGTAATCGGGTCAGTATAAAAGATGCAGCCACAATTCATGACTTCTATACAGTAAAGACCATTCATAAGCAAGAAGACGATTTGGTTGAGCAGAAATTTCTTTCACAAATAGAATCGCTCCCCGGCCCAGTTATTGACACTATTATTGAAAAACACACACTCCCAAAGGGTACTGATTGGGATTATCTGGCAAATTTCATTGCATTAATGTACGTTCGTGGTCCGCTTTTCAGACAAAAAATCTTGGAGATTTACGAGCATTATATAAAAAAGTTAGACGAACATTTACTCTCAGATGAAAAAGTATGGAATGAAATTATGGCCCAAGTCAAGAAAGATAAAGATATACCTCTTGATACTACTTACCAACAGGCCTTGGACGCACACAAAAACTGCAATGTGACTGTTAGCATTGATCGAACGTTTTATGTAAAGACCATGATGGAATTTGCTGCTTTCCTAGTTCCGATAATTTGGAAAATGACTCCTAACTTACTTATTGCGCCATATATAAGTGATGCAAGATTTGTTACCGGAGATGTGCCAATAATACCTATCCCAAGAAAACCAAATGTTACCGGAATATGGATAGATAATCCTGACTTTGACCTTTATTTCCCTTTAAGTTCGAAATTCTGTCTATTGTTAAACTACGACAGTTTGAAAAAAGTTATGCAAGTTAGCAGAAGATGTGTCGCATTCACAAATCACCTTATTGCATGTAATTGCACAAGGCTGTTATTATCAGAAGAGCAAAATTTTGTGTGGATGCGAGAGAATAATACTATCTCAACAAGTTCTGAAGAATTACGGAATTCATCTTGGACAGATGAAAAGAAAAGTCTGACCAGAGCTAAAATTCCCGACACGGAAATATTATCTGAATGTCGAAACGATTGGAAATTACTTAGATCTGAGGATACAAAAGATTAGCTCCTACTTTTATTGAGTGGAATTTAGAATGCCAAACAATAAAACTTATATCTCCGAATTGAAAAATTATGTAGGAAAAGAAGCAACCCTTGCCGGCTGGTTATATAACAGTCGGGTCAGTGGTAAAATCCAGTTTCTAATCGTCCGCGATGGTACCGGTCTTTGTCAGTGTATAGTTGAAAAAGGCAATGTACCTGATGTACTTTTCGACAATCTAAAACATCTCGGCCAGGAATCGTCTCTGGCTGTAACCGGCACTGTGCGAGCAGACGAAAGGAGCGTTGGCGGATACGAACTGGCTGTAACCAACGCCGAAATCATCTCGCCTGCCACCGATTACCCAATAACTCCCAAGTCGCACGGCATAGATTTTTTGCTCAAGAATCGACACCTGCATCTTCGCTCGCAGCGCCAGTGGTGCATCGGCAAAATCCGCCATACCGTTATCGACGCCATCCGCAGATTCTTTAACGACAATGGCTTCACTCTAATCGATACGCCAATCCTGACAGCTACAGCCGGCGAAGAAGAGCAAACGCTCTTTGAAGTGGATTATTTCGGAAGCCCTCTGCACCTGGCCCAGACCGGCCAGTTGTATCTCGAATCGGCGGCAATGAGTTTCGGGAGGGTATATTGCTTCGGCCCGACCTTTAGGGCCGAAAAAAGCAAAACCCGAAGACACCTGACCGAATTCTGGATGGTCGAGCCGGAAGTCGCCTTTATCGACCTTGACGGCCTATTGGAACTGGCTGAAAACTTCGTCTTATTTATAACTGTTCAGGTTCTCGAAAAAAATAAAGGTGAGCTCGAAACTTTAGGAGCCGATATCGCTGCACTTGAGAAAATCAAGCCGCCTTTTTACCGGCTGACCTATACCGAGGCCGTTGACATACTGACCGGCCAAAAAACCAAAGATTTTCTTGCTCAGCAGTTACTCCAGTTGCAAAGCCAAAAACAGCAAATCGAAATCAAAATCACAGAATTGGAAAATAAACAGGCGGGTCAGTTAAAACAGTGGCAGAGGGACAAATTCGCCGCCGAGCTAATCGATTTGCGGTCAGACCTTTCAGAGGTAGCTCTAAAAATTGAAAACAATCCCAAGCACGCCAAATTAGCAGCCGAATTTCAATGGGGCAAAGACCTCGGCGGCTCGGACGAAACCATTATCTCGCAAATGCACGATAAGCCTGTATTTGTTACCCACTATCCCAAAGAAGCCAAGGCCTTTTATATGAAGACCGACAGAAATAATGAAAAA
>CAZUPG010000025.1:0-12402 GCA_964622085.1 uncultured Pirellulales bacterium
TAAGCGTTGTGTTGATGAAATTAAGGTGGAAAAGTCAAAGAAGGAAGAAGAGCCGAGGCAGATGCTTATGAACCTGTCCTGCCTAAGTAATAGAGGTGATAAGGCCTTGGGCGACGAATTGGAGAAGATTAGCAAAATGGAAGGTTTTTTTGTCCGATTCACCGGGCCTTGGCCGGCATATAGTTTTGCATAGGGGCGATAGAAACGGAAAATGGAACCGGTTCAAGATTGGAAAGGCAGAGCTACTTTAGTTGATTTGCTGGATAGGGTCTTTGATAAAGGGGTGGTAATACATCTCGACCTTATTATTTCGGTATCTGGAATTCCTCTGGTTGGGGTTAATCTGAGGGCGGCGTTGGCTGGAATGGAGACTATGTTGCAATACGGAATGATGCAGGATATGGATGCCAAGACCCGTATGTGGGAAGCCCAGCATAGAGAAAATAAACAAGTTCCTTTGCTGGAATCAGAAGAGGTTGCGCTTAATATGTTTGGTTCCTATTACTATTCGAAGGGGATTTATAATGCATGGAAATCAGGACGGTTCTATCTTACTAATCTGCGGCTTTTTCTTTATCAGCAGGATATTGCTGGGGTTGTTTTTGAGACCCCGCTTGATGAGATAAGGGCCATGGCAGTAAGAAAAGAGCGGTCATTTACCGGAAAAGACAGGGACATTATATACCTGCGTCTTGCAGGAGAAAAAGTGGTTCGGTTAAGTGTATTGGACACGGAACGGTTTAAGCAGAAACTTAAATCTCATGTAGAAAAGACAGGGATGACCCTTGATAGTCGGTTGCTAATTGAAGAATTGGATGAGAAGGCAGGTCATTTTTTAATGGAAGGAGAAAAAGTGACTTGCAAAGGAAAGATGTGGTATCTGACGCCGGAGAGCGGGATTATGGTTGAGACATGGAGACCCGGCCACTTTTACCTTACCAACAGAAGACTGTGCTGGTGGAATGATTTTGATAAAAGAATAGTTTTCCAGATTCCCGTAGATAGGATTAGCGGTTCTACTGTGGCAATAAAGAATATAAGCCCGGTATTGAAAGACGAAAAGGTATTGGATGTAATTTATAGTAATAATGGAAGCAAGATGATAGCCAGTTTTTCCGGAAAGGAGATAGAGGAGTGGAAAGAGGCACTTAACCAGATTGTAGCCGGTGGAGTTAAAGCTGAAGCGAATAGAGAAAAGGAGTCCTGTCCTCAATGCGGAAAAGAATATTTGGAGAAGACCTTGTTGAAAAATGGATGCCCAAGTTGCGGCTGGAGAAGCCCACTATTAAAAAAAGAAGTAGCTTGTCATTGCGAGCGAACCTGTCCTGAGCGACCTGTGGTGAGCAAAGTCGAACCAAGTCGAAGGAGCGAAGCAATCCCCGTAGCATAACAGATGAGATTGTTTCGGTCGCCTTCGGCTTCCTTGCAATGACAGTATGATTGGGACGAAGCGATAATGGCCAAGGTTCAAATAAAGAAATTAACCGGATTTAAGAAAGCGCTTCTGGATATGATCAAGAGTGCGGAAGATACACAGATAGCGTATTACAAGCGCAAACATATCTCCAGGAGATCGCTGCGATTCGCCGGTAAGTTGGGTGTGGATGAGGATGAAGGTATAGGGGCAATAAGGCGCAAGATATTAGTTCGGCCTGAGTATGCTCGCGAGTTGCTGCACACTCTCTGCGACGAAAATCTCTTGTCAAAGACCAGGTTGGATAAATATACCTTGAGCCAGGAGGCAATAGAGAGCATGGCTTATGAATTACGCAAGAGGGGTTATGTAAGGGCTGCGGTCACGCGCATCTTGCGCAGAAACCTGGCAAAGAGAGGTTTTATAAGGGCCTTGCGGGAGCATAAGCCGCCCAGCAAGACCAGACTTATTCCACCTATTGTAGGATATTTCAAATGAATGATCATTTACCCAGTTTTTTAACCAGAGAAAACCTTAAATTCCTCCTCTTCGGCGGAAAAGGTGGAGTAGGAAAGACCACTTCATCTACATCAACGGCGGTATATCTTGCCAAAACCTGCCCACAAAAAAATATTTTAGTCTTCTCTACCGACCCCGCTCATTCGTTATCAGATTCCTTTGCCCAATCTATAGGTGATGAACCCACCACCATAGAAGGATTCAGTAATCTCTTTTCTATGGAAATGAGCTTCCAAAAGGTCTATGAGGCATTTGTCAGAGAATATGAATTTGAATTGATTGAATTAGCAGAGCGGTCTTCATATTTCGGCATAAAACATATGTCGAATGCCTCCGCTACGTTAAGTTATCCTACTTCCTTTGAATTTATGGTGATGATGAAACTAATAGAATTAAGCAAGTCCAAAGAGTACGACCTGATAGTAGTGGATACCGCGCCAACCGGACATACCCTTGTGCTCTTAGAGCTTCTGTCGGGGATTACAGATCAATTCAAGGCCCTGGAAAGGTCTCAAGCCAAGCACCGATATATGATGACGAGATACTATGGCAAATACAGGAAAGACAGGGTGGACAAATTTCTGGACATGATGAAAGACGAAGTAGAAACGCTGCGCCAGATACTCACCGGCAACCGGACGGAATTTGTGGTAGTTACCATAGCAGAAGAGATGGCTATATGGGAGAGCAGAAGGCTTCTTCAGGCGTTAAGGAAAAGAGAATATCAAATCCCTAATAAGAATATCATAGTTAATGGTCTTAGCCAATCCACATTGTGCTCACTTTGCGCATCCAGGAAGAAGGAGGAAGAAAGTTATCTAAATGAGATAGCACAGGAATTTGGCGAGCATAATATTATCAAGATGCCTCTATTCCCTTATGAGATAAGAGGGGAAAAGTTGAATGAATATGCCGACTTTCTACAGGGGAAAAGTCCATTTGAGATAGAAAAAGTGGCTCTCTCGTTAAGAAATCCGGGCGAGGATAGGCCTGAGATTGATGATTCGACTTCGTCCTTCGACTTGGTTCGACTTTGCTCACCACAGGTCGCTCAGGACGCCCCTGAGGGCTTCGACCGAGCTCAGCCGAATGTCCCTGCCGAAGGGTCGCTCACCATCGACCCTGAGCATAGTCGAAGGATTGATAGATTGTCCGGGGTTAAGATGGACGGCCTTCTCGAGAAAGAAGATAGGTACCTCTTATTATTCGGAGGCAAAGGAGGTGTAGGAAAGACTACCTCAGCGGCAGCTACCGCCGTTCATATTGCAAAGACAAATCCGGATAAAAAGATACTGGCTTTTTCCACCGACCCTGCACACTCTTTAGCCGATTCGTTTAATCTTCCTATCACTGATAAGATTACACCCATAGAAGGATTTACAAACCTTTGGGGCCTTCAGATTGACCCCGAAAAAAGACTTGAACGATTTAAGGTTCAATATAGAAAAAAAGTCAAGCAGGCCTTTGCTTCTAAAGCAAAAGGTGGAGGTGGCGTAGGATTAACTGGTTCTCAATCCGGGATATCTCATCCCTATGACGAAGAAACAATTCTTAATCTCGTAACTATGGCTCCATTGGGCTTAGATGAGATTATGGCCTTATCAAATGTAGTATTAGACAATTCTGCACTTTGCGATGTCATAATAATCGATACCGCTCCTACCGGTCATTTAGTCAAGTTACTGCAGAGGCCGGAGATGGTCTTACGATGGTTTACTAAAATCATTGAAGGGTTGAAAACTTATAGCGGAATGATGGACTCTACTTTTGAGATAACAAAGGAGCTCCTTGAGGCCCGGAGAGAGATAGTAAAAACCCACAGGGTCTTTACGGATGAAAAGCAAGCCGAATTTGTGGTGGTTACTATTGCCGAATTTATGGGGATATACGAGACCGAGAGGCTGGTGAAAGATTTAGAAGGATTAGAGATAGCTTCGAGATTTATCATCGCCAATAAAATTATACCGGAAACTAAATGTCCATTCTGCGGTTCAAAGAGGTCTGAGCAGTCAAAGTATATAGACCAGATACGTAAAAAATTTCCTTCCTTTGAAGTAGTCCAGACACCCCTGTTTCCTCATGAAATTAGGGGCGTGAAAAGTTTAATAGATTTTGCAGATTGTTTATATGGAGAACAGATGACAGAGGACAGAGAAGTCTGTTTTGTGACTTCTGACCTTTGAGGATTGGAGCAAAACAATATATGGGTCAGGGACGTTTCAATTTGGCAGAAGACAATAAGATAATGAGCGCCTTAGATATGATGAGAGACCAGAAGGCACCCTCTGCAATAGAGGGGGAAAAAGTCTTAAAGCACGGCCAGGCTGCCTATGATGGGGGGTATGCTCTAAGGAGCACCTGGAAGATGGGCAGACTATATCTTACAGAGAAAAGATTGGTTTTTTTTCAGGGGCAGAATAAGCTGTTTGACATCTCTTTAGATTCCTTAAATAGCGTAAATTTAATTGAGAGAAATTGGATCCCCGGCAAGCTAATAAAGCAGCTCTGTATCATCCAGAATGGGAAAGAAAGCGACGGGAGGAAGTCCCGAGCGAAGCCTGCACTGAGCAAGGTCGAAGTGTCGAGGGGAAAGAGAAAATTTTACATCTCAGTAAAAAGAGAAGAACAATGGAAAGAGGCAATTAAAAAACAGATAACGGGAGGCGGAAGACAGGTAACAAAAAAAGGGCGGATAGCAGAAAGAAGAATGCAAATAACAGAAATAAGAAGACAGACCTCAAAAAAAAGACGTCGCAAAGTTTGATATTTGTCTTCTGACTTATGAGCATGGGGGTAACGAAGCGAAATGGGTAAGGTAATCGGCATAGATTTAGGAACGACTTTTTCAATGGCTGCCCATTTAGAATCAGGCCGGCCTAAGGTCATACCTAATGCTGAGGGTGGCAGGATGACACCGTCAGTGGTGGGTTTCCTTAAAGATGGTAAACGATTGGTGGGCCAGTTGGCCAAGCTGCAAGCCGCTGCCAATCCCGATGGAACCATCTTTTCCATAAAGAGGCATATGGGGCGCAGGGCTTATTTAGACCTTGATAGTTTGAGCGATGATAAAGAGATTATCCGGCAGATTAAGAGGCACATGGGTTCTGATTGTTGGGTTAAGATTGATGACAAGGAGTACACCCCGGAAGAAATCTCATCTGTGATTTTGCAAAAAATAAAAAAGGATGCAGAGAGTCTTCTCGGCGAAAAAATAGAAAAAGCGGTAATTAGTGTCCCAGCTTACTTTAACATCAGCCAGCGTCAGGCTACCGTAGATGCAGGTAGAATTGCCGGCCTTGAGGTGATGAGAATTATTGATGAGCCAACTGCCGCCGCCCTTGCTTACGGCTTGGATATGGAAGATGTTCATACTATCCTGGTCTGGGATTTAGGAGGCGGAACCTTTGATGTCTCTATCCTGGAGTTGGGAGCAGGGGTATTTGAGGTTAAAGCGGTTAATGGCAATACCTGGCTGGGCGGAGATGATTATGACTATCGAATAGTAGAATATCTGGTGAGTGAGTTTCAGGATGAATACGGGATTGACTTGCGAAAAAATAAAGTCGCTATGATTCGGCTCAAAGAAGTAGCAGAAAAAGCCAAGATTGATCTTACGGAAAAGCAAGTTACCCGTATTAAAATACCTTTTGTATCACGGGCTTTCAGCCCGTGGTACCACGGCCAGGATGCCCGTGGTACTTTTGGAAGAGGTGGACCTGAACACTGGGAAACGGTCTTGACCAGAGAGAAATTTGAGCAATTAACCGATGACCTGCTGCAGAAGATGGTTGAGCCTACAAAACAAGCCCTGGCTGACGCTAAGCTTAAACCCGGAGATATTGATAGGGTAATCCTGGTAGGAGGGTCGACCAGAATGCCACAGGTGAGGAAGCTTTTTAATGACCTTATGGGCAGGGAGCCGTATGTGGAAATACACCCCGATGAAGTAGTGGCTATGGGAACCGCTGTTCAAGCAGGCATTTTAACAGGCCAGATACAAGGGAAAATATTGATAGAGGTTACTCCTATATCTCTGGGTGTTGAGACCCAGGGTGGGATATTTACCAAAATCATTGAGAAGAATACTACTATTCCTACATCAGAGGGTCGCCTTTTTACCAATGCTGTTGACCAGCAGAGGTCTATGGATATTCATATATTGCAGGGTGAACGTCCTTTAGCCATATATAATATGACATTGGATAGGTTCGAGATGACTGGTATCCCACCTCTGCCGCGGGGGGAGGCCTGGGTTGAGGTGAAGTTCGATATCAACGCCGATGGTATTCTCGTAGTCTCTGCAAAGGACTTGCGTACAGAAAACTATAAGAGATTAAGAATCAGCCCGCGTTTTTATGGACTGCCCAGAGAAGAAATCAACCGCATGGTCCAAGAAGCTGAAAAATATGCAGAGCAGGACCAAAAAGAGCACAAAGAGATAGAGGTGGGTATCAGAGCTAATAATATGATTAGGGCTGGTCAACAGATTATCGAAGATGCAGGAGAAAATGTAGATACGTATTTAGTGGACGAAGTAGAAAAAGGGATATTAGAGCTAAAAGATGCCTTAGCAAGTGGCGAATTGGAAGAAATTAAATTCAAGACTGACCGGTTAGAAGAACAAATTAAGACACTGGATAGATTGAATAAAGAAGACGGAAGACCCTCCTGCGCTAAGGCTACGGAGGGCAAGCAGAGAGTAGCAGAAGTTGTTTAATGTTTAATATTGGTTTTTGAAAATGGTTGGTCGAGGTCGAAAGATAAAATGCGTTCTAATTGATCCGCCTGATGAGATCCTTCATTCTTATCGGGAGGAAAGTGCATCCCAAAGTACCCAGATGCATGAGGTCTATCCCCCGCTCGGACTTTTGTATATAGCAGCAGTTCTTCAGCAGAATGGTATTGATGTTCGTTTGGTTGAAGCCAGAGCAATGGGTCTTTCGCACAATGAAGTAATCGAGGAAGTTAGAAAAGAAAACCCGGACTTTGTTGCTATAACCGTTATTACTGCCAGCATTAACAGTGCCCTTTACCTTTCAGCCAAAGTAAAGCAGCTTAATCCAGACATAAACCCCGTTAGAAAATCATCTAAAGGCGGCAGGAGGGTCGGTCCGGGGTAAACACAAGGGGATACCTTTGGGAGGATGCCGCAGTAAAGAAATTTGCCCGCATTGTGATGGCGAAATAATACTTCCCACAACGGGAAGAGTTATGCTGTGTAAGCATTGTAAAAATAAGGTTCAATATGTACTGGATTGAAAGGATGGATAAAAATGGAAGAAGAAAAGCAAAGTCCTGAGCAAAGCGAAGGGAAGGAGGAAGAAATAAAGAAAGAAACAGAAGGGATCCCAGGCGTGGAGCAGGCCAAGAAAGCAGTGGAGATGACACAAGGAGCAATAGGCAAAATTGGCAGTCTAATTGGTGGTATATTTGGAGGTTCAAAGCAAGAGAAGAAGAAATAATTGTAAATTATGACCTTATTAAATGGGGGTAAGATATGGCACGAAAAAAAGCAGTTAAAACAGCAGAGGTAGACTCTGTAGAGGTCAAGTGTGCCTTTTGCCAGGGGACAGGTTGAGATCCCTGGGGACTTATGTCAGTGTTATCTGACTGTCGGGTATGTAAGGAAAAAGGAACGGTTCAGATTGAGGCGCTGTATGAGCGATGTCCTGTTTGTAAGGGTAATGGCGTAGAGCGCAACAAAAGGGTCACTTGCACGGCTTGCAAAGGTAAAGGAGTGCTTCATATTGAAAAAGGGATGAAGGCCTGCCCCGCATGCGGCGGGACTGGAAAGACAGGTTCCGTAGGCCTGAGGAAATACTGCCTGAAGTGCCATGGGACCGGTAAAGTAAATCCTTAAATTTTAATATCAATAATTAGTTTTATGAAGACTGCAACCATATTTAAGGGCAGGTACCCTTATAAGGAAATACAAATACCTAAAGATGGGGCATGGGAATACTTTAATAAGGGAAAGCTCCTTGCTATCGAAGGCAAAAATGAAGAGGCCATCGAGGTCTATGAGAAGGCCCTGGAGATAGAGCCAGAGTATAAACAAGCGTTGATTAATCTAAGAGTTGTTTATTGGCAGATGGGAAGGTTTGAGGGTCTTAAGTTAGCCGATGTTAATAAAATATGTAATAAAAAATTAGGCGAGCAGGACTTTATTAATATTTCTCTTTCAGGAAAGATCGACCTTACAGAAAAGGGTATGAGAGCACTCGAATATATCTTTGCGCGGGAGGAATTGGAACAAAGTCAAGCCGGTGATTTAGAATATGAACTGCCTGAGGAAGAAGACGTGGGGCAAAAAGAGGAGCAATGGAAGGACCTAAAAGAATATAAAATGTAATAAGGAGGTTAAAAAATGCCAACCACAGATGAGAAAAATATCCTGAAGATACTTGAAGAAGAGGGTGGAGAGCTTTGTGAGGCTAATATATCCGGATATATGGGATTGCGGCTGGATTATTTAAGAAGCATCCTGGACTTTATGGGCAGAAGAGACCTTATTGATGTAATGGCAAATGGAAGGATTAATATTGCAGATAAGGGTTGGAGAGCATTAGGAAAAAATCCCCCTTCTCCATGGGGAGGATTAGCAGGTGCCCCAGAATCTAAACTAGAGCTTCCAGAGGACAAATACAAGAGACGGATGTCAGGAGAACCAGAGGAAGAACCAAAAGAAGAAAGGTCCTCCAGGGAAAAGGATGAATCCCAACCCTTTGAATACGATTCCTACGCGGATTTACCTCCTGATGAAAGATTAGAAAAATGGGTCAGTAAATGAATAAGGTACCCCCCTTTACTTTTTTGGATAAGGGTGAACAGACCCTTTTGACTTCTCCCGGACTGTTTAAGGATAGATTACGGTCCGGCTGGAAGCCAGGCCATTTTTATTTAACCAGTAAGAGGTTAGTTTGTTTTTGCCCTCCCATGATTAGATTTCAAACATCACTCGATGATATTGTTGGTTTATCTCTTGAGAAAAGGCCTGTGATTTTAAGAACCAAGGAAGTCATCTTACTTGCTTATAAAAACACCGCTCATAATCGCATTTCCCAGATGCTTCACCCCTCTGATGAGTTAGCCCAGGACAACAACCTCTCTAAGGCCTGGGTCGCTGTAGGTGATATTGAAACCTGGAGGAAGAGACTTTTTGAAAGGTCTCTCCTTAAGGTCGATGAGAATGGGATTAGGCAGGTCTTAGAGCAACTTGATTCTGAGAGTCAGGAGATATTGGCTCATCTCTGGCAAAAAGGGCACGCCAATATCGATGAATTAGGCTCTCTTTGCCCGGCCCTTAACCACATGGAAATCCTGTCTAAGATAAGAGAGGTCATCAATCCCACTGCTGAGAGATTACTGGGTTGTAGTCTTCTGACGTTTGAATGGTCAAAGAAGGATGACCAAACAGGTAAGATAGTTACTTATAGCTGGTGGGTCATAGGTAAGACGCAATCAAAAGAGGAGATTAAAAAGCCGGCGGTGGATATATTCGATGAAGAGGATTATTTAAGTATAATTATGGAGTTGCCCGGTGTTAAAGTAGAAGATACCCTCTTCAAATTAGAAAATAAGAAAATAACAATCTCGGCATCTTCTATAAATAAAAAATACCATGAAGAGATTGATTTGCCTGCTGAAGTTGATACGGAAGATTTTAGCAAGGTCTTTAATAACAATGTGTTAGAGGTCAAGTTGAAGAAGATAATAAGCGTTGTTTAATGTTTGAAGTGGAGCGAAGCTACAGATGACTGAACCAAGACCTCAAATAAACCCCGTTAGATATTTTATAATCTGAGTTATTATTTCAGTGAAAGGTTGATATATATGTCTGAATTTTATGATTCAAAGAAGAGAAAATTATCTAACGGGGTAAATTGTCCTATATTCCTAAAAAGGGAATGGGCCATTAAGGAATTGACTCGTGATATCAACGAAGCAAAAGCAGTCTCCGACAAAGCGGAAAGAGCAAAACAGTTAAAACACGAGGTTGAGATGCTTCTGTCCTGTGAAAAATATGACAAGAAAAACGAAGATTGTAAAAATTGCCGAATTATTTCCACTCTGCGTAACCAGACAGCAGAACTTTTGATAAAAGCTCGGGGGTTAGAAGGATAGATAGCTGTGATCAGGAGTATACCATCGATAACAAGTTTAGGGGCACACAGAAGAATCACCGGGCCTAAAAAGAGGGAGCAAGGAGAAAAATTTAAGCGGAAAGTCCGGAGAATACCTCGGCAGTGGATATATGAGACTAAGCCCATTTTCAAGAAAGTAAGAGAGCCTCTGGTAGATGTATTTAGAGAAGCGAAAGAGGTGAAGATTATAATAGACTTGGGCAATTTCTCCCGGGGCGAAATAGACATCGATATAAAACCAGACAAGTATGTTATCTTTGCCAAACACCAGGAGCAGGAGTTTAGAGAAGAGATTAAACTGCCGCCCGGCGTGGATATTGCCAATACTACAGAATATTTTAAAAATGGGATTTTAGAGATAACGCTTCCTAAGAAAAAAGCTAAGCACAAGGCTAAGAAAAAGAAAAGAAAGGTTAATACCTTAAACTGACTGGTTTAATGTGTAAATTTTATTTAATTGCTTGTTAGCGTATCTCGTATTTCGCTTCACGCTTCACGCTTCACGAGATATGGCTAATACTTTAAGCGAAGGGAATTGAGATGAAAGCCAAACCGATTATTTTAGTAGTAGATGATGAGCAAGAAGGGCTTGAACTTTTTCGTAAGATATTAAAAAGACAAGATTATACAGTTCTTACAGCGGATAACGGCAGAGAAGCATTAGAGCTGGTAGAAAGGGAAAGGCCGGATTTGGTAACTTTAAATTTGAAGGTGTCCGGTACGAACGAGGTTGGAATTTTACGCCGGATTAAAAAAATAGATGAAGATATAGAGGTGCTGATAATTACCGGTTATGGAACAATGAAAACCGCTCGCGTAGCAATGGAATTGGGAGCTTATGATTACATCACCAGGCCGTTCGATAATGATTATATCAGGGCCCTCATAAAGAGTGCCCTTTCACCTGTCTCTGAGAATCTCCTCCAATTGGAATTAAAATAGACAGGGTTGACCCGTGACATTAATGATGCAAAAGCTATTGTTAAACCCCGTTAGATAATTATTGGGGGTAAGTATTATATTAAAAATCGTCTTAAATCTTATACTACTCTGCGAAGTGCCTACTCCGCCCCCGCGTCTTCCTGTCGCCTGCCCCCGCGTCTCCCGACACGAGGCGGGGCGGCGGGGAAGACAGGAGCGGGGGCTGCGAAGGCCGGAAGCTTCGCTACGTAGCACGAGTCTAACGGGGTAAACAAATTATGCGAAAGCTGATTTATGTTCCTATAATCCATATGAGTGCCGATTTAGGCAGTATCGCCGACCATGTGGATAAAAGAGGTATTGCAGGTTTTGGAGAGGAGTTCTGGACCAGACATAGAGAAACTATCTCCGGATTTTGGGATTCAATTAGTAATTATTTTGCGAATTTAGAAGTTAAGGATTTTAAAATATATCAGGATGGTTTGGTAGCTGACGGAGAGGTTGGTGAAAGGATAGTGGAAGAAGGCGTCAAAGCCGGCAGTAAAAATTATGAAATTATCGATGATTTGGTAAAAAGAGGTGCAATTTTAGTTCAGACGGAGGATTTCCCACTTGTTAAGGAGGAGAGGGACCGCATTGTTAAAATTACACAGGCAACGGCGACCACGAAGAAATTAATAGCTTATTTGAAATACAGATTAGCTAAGAACAGGTTGTTGAAGAAAAGAGATAACTATATAGCTAAAAGAATGGATGAAACCTTAACAGATGGAGAAAAGGGCATTCTTTTTATGGGGGCATATCACGATATAATCCCTAAACTTGCTAAAAAAATTCAAATAACTGAAATAAAAGAGGTAAAGAAAGTGAGGGATTATCAAAGGTCGCTTCTGTCATTTAGAAAAAACAAAGAAGAATTTGACCAGTTAGCTAAATATCTCATCTCACCTGTCATTTGTTAATTCGTCAATTGGTATTTGGTGAATAATGGATAAGACACATACCACCTTCGAGAATTAGGGCGCTAACTATGATTGCAGTAAACTCCAAAGACATAATCCTAACATTTATCCCTATATTTGTAGCAATGGACCCATTGGGTAATATGCCCATTTTCATATCTTTAACAGAAGGGCTTCGTGGCAGGGCGAAGCGAAAGATTATCAGAGACGCGGTTATCACTTCTGAGTTTTCCACCGAAAGGCAAATAGAAGTTCTCAAACTTTAGCTGATTTGCTGTCGTCTTTTCGATACATCCGTGTTCTCCAAGTGCAAGCGTTTTAGCTCATTTACAATAAAACCCGTTCACTTGGCACATTATAAACAGAATGTATCTATTTGTATATAAAGAAGTTAAGCTTTATTCAGCAAGCCCTAATTTAAGGTTCTTCTCGGAACTCGTTC
>CAZUPG010000026.1:0-11853 GCA_964622085.1 uncultured Pirellulales bacterium
GATTAACTTTGATTCAGCAAGCTTAAGTTCTTTTGAAAAAGGTCCGTAACTAGATTTTTGATAGTTAAGTCCTGTAGGCAGCCCTTGCTGAGTAGCTATGTATGCAATTTTCTGAAAAATTGTTCTGCCGATAGGGAAATGATAAGGTTGTTCTTTGATGCGATGTAAAATCTCTACAAGCCCAACCCATGCGGGATTGAATGTAAGTCGTTCATTTTTTGAGTTTCTACTATCAACAATCTTCGATTCGTTGGGGTTTTCCAGAAATGACACTGTTAACTCTGAAGGATTTGTGCCGTATGGTGCATATATTTCAACAGGTATATCCATTTGTTTAGTTCGGCTATAAATCAGTGGACCAACGACCTTCCACTCTAATTGACCGTTCCCACAGCCGAGCGGTGGAATTGCTATCGAAGTGATACCCCATTGCTTATAATGGGCTATGAGAAAATCTAAGCCCCGCTCGATATCACTTACTTTAGAAACGGACTTCCAGTGCTCTTTAGTTGGGAAATTCACAATCTGCGGACCTATTAAACTTTTATATATATAAGGCTGACCCACAAGTATCTTGTTACGTTTGCACCGTTCTAAATAGTCTTTGAACATTTTAGGAAATCGCCTCTTAAACTCCAGAGCTATCCCCTTGCCCATTATACCAACACAATTTACTGTATTGACTAGGGTCTGAGCCTTGGATTTCAAAATGTCGCCTATTAGAATCTTCATAACATCCTCTTAAAAGAATATATCACTTTTAATGAGTACAGTCAACTTAATATTGAGGCGCTGAAAAGCTTGTAAAGCCGTCTGGTTTGCAACATAAGCTCCCAGAATATATTTGGGTTCAACACTATCAGGCACAAGGACCTCAGCACATTTAATCGACTTCTGCTCCCATAATTCATACTGGTTAATCACATTAGTCCAATACCTTGCATAAATTTGATCCTTATCTAATGCTTTCAATCCATCAATTACACTGTTAAATCTCACCCAATCGCTTGCTGCATTTCGATCTGAAATGATAACATCTGGTAAATCCAGAACTGATGGATTAACACACAGGATACATATCTGGTCATTTTGGTTCCGTCTTTTGCTTAGCATCGGATTATGAGCATCGAAATATAGATTAGCATACTCATGAAGCTTTCTGGCGCCAGGAATCTGTTTGTTTTTTCTCTTGGACTGAATCTCTTCCATTGCAAGAGAATCGTGAGGTAATTTCTGTGAAAGTTTGTGTGATAATATCCCGTACTTTATTATAGAGGGCACATTGGCAATTGGTGTAATATAATGTAACTCTGTGATGTCTGTCCGTTTCAAGAAATATTCCTTATCTTTTAATTCTTGAATTTATTTAGTGTTTAATTTCGTGATTTATACTGAGAATTACATCTCCGTTTTCAAGACGATAAACTCTTGTCATATTTTACAACGAACGATTAAGGTTAGCTACGCTCAGGTTAACAAAAGGCAGAAATACCTCATTAAAACACAAAAAACTGCATTTTGGGGATGAAACCCACGATTATTAACTTCAAAGACAAGTTTTTTTATCATTTTTGTTAGATTTTCATTGAACAAATAGAGGAAATTTGGTATAATACGAATAATTGGGGGGAGTTAGCCCTCGGGAGGGCACGAAAAGGAACAGAAGTTCCAAGAATCAGGCAAGATAGCCACAAAAAGCACATAAAGTTCCTTTTCGTGTGGAGAAGTCTTGCGAGCGGTTCAAATTAAGATATTCCTGCCGGGGTGGGTCTTCCGGCTGTGTGTATGGCTAACGCTACGCTATCGAAAAGTACGCTACGGCTATGCGTTCCGTAAAATCCCGCTTACGCAGGGTAAATACGCAATAGTTGACCCTGAACGATACGAAGAACTTGCCAAATATAAGTGGTTCGCAGTGAAAAGCGAAAGGGGATATTACGCCCTGCGAATGACAAAAGCAAAACGAGGCAGCAGAGTCAGGCAAAAAGCCGTGAGGATGCACCGGGTAATACTGAAGCCGCCGGAAGGTAAGTTTATCGACCATATAAATCATAACGGGCTGGATAATCGCAGTGCGAACCTGCGAATTTGTACGATGCAGCAGAACATGTGGAATAAACGCAAACAAAGGGGTAATTACAGCTCGAAATATAAGGGTGTTAACCGGTCAAAGAATGAGAATAAGTGGGAGTCGAGGATAACCTGCAATGGTAAGACGATATCTCTCGGATATTTCGACGACGAGGAGAAGGCAGCGAAGGCATATGATGCGAAGGCAAAAGAATTATTCGGAGATTATGCAGCACTGAATCTAACTCACCGATAAATCCCGATAGAAAGATTCGGGACAAGTCGGGGGGCTAAGTGTTTTTGAACTCACTTTGTGGGTCAATTCTTTTCGTCGCGTAATACGCATCCCTGGCCTCGAGCGAAGCGAAGGCACGCAATCCGCAATATGAGTATTACTGGGCCAAAACAGGGCGTCCGACAGGCATCTTTTTGCTAAAAACATCGTTACCGGCCTGAAAAATAGCTCGATTTTTAAGAAACGTTGAAGGTCTGCTTGTTTTGAATCGATAATACAGTAGCTAAGTTAGAAAGAAAGCCCTGTTTTTTAGGCGGGTAAAAATATTACAGTTAGGGTTGGACGCCCGAGATTTCTACCTGTGGCACTAACGGGGTTTACCCCATTAGAAAAGGCTTCGACTTTGGCGAGCTCAGCCGGGTCATTCTTTCTAACGGGGTTTACATAGAAGGGTGTATGTATCAGCCAGATTTGGAGCGGGCATAATGCGAATCAGGTATGTTGTTTCTACGATGGTATTTTGGGGGCGTGAGCACCCGCTTTCCTTCGAGCAGGAGTGCCAATTCTTAAAGTCATTGGGCTTTGGGATTGAGTTATTGCCACATATAAAAGGCCAGAGCGAGTGCCGTTATGATAGGCGCAATTGGCCAAGATTGGTTGCCGCTACGGATGGTATGCTGATATCGATGCGCTCTCGCGACGACAGGCCCACATTAGTGCAGTGGTGTGAACAAATCGAGTGTGCCAGGCAGTTTAATGCACATATTGTGGCTGATTTACGAAGCCTGGGTATCCGCGGAGACCACGACCTTAACGGCTTGGCAGCCGAGGTAATCAATCTGGCAGAGCTTAACGAAGTCAAATTGTGCCTCGAAACCGGCTCACTGCCGATGCTCAAAAAGGTAGGTGAAAGATTTGAGTCTCTTTTGTTTTGCCTCGATACCGGCTATGCTAATCTGGACCCGCAATTCGGCTTCAAGCAGTATGTGGATGATTTAGCCCCGAGAGTGGCTCATTTGCACCTGACCGACAACTATGGCCAAATGGACGACCATGTGCCGCCTGGCCTGCACGGTGGTATATCACGAGAGAATTGGGACTACTTGTTAAACACTTTAAGCAAATACGACAATGATGTAGTTGGTTCGCTTGAAATGTGTCCCTGGATGCCGGCTGTAATGATACGACAGGCAAGCGAGTTTTTATTTGATGAGTTGAACTGGCCTAATCGGCCCCAAAAGCAGCCCGGCTACGCAGAAGCCATCTATAATCCAATATAGCAGAAGCTCGAATATCAGGCTACCAGGTTATCAGGGGATGGGCGTCAGAGTATCAGGTCGCTTTATTTAATCGCAGAGAGAAAAGCTTTGATGTTCTCTGTCGGAACATCGGGGGGCATGCCCCCGCCGCAGGACAGGATGATGTGACTTTTGTCCGTTACCGAATCAATTGCCTCTCTCACACTGTTATGCACATCCTCAGCTGTGCCGGCGGCAAGAACGTCACGTGTAGGGATATTGCCAAGCAACGTAACACTGTTTTGCGTGAACCGCTTCATCTCTGCCAGCGTGTGCTGGTAACTGAAGTTGAACAGGTTCACACCAACTTGTGAAAGATACGGCGCACATACCAGCCCGGCAGCGTCATTGTGAAAGAATTTAACGGTTACGTCGAGAGACTGGAAAATGCGTTTCAGATAAGGCATCGCTACTTTCTTAAAGTCATCCTCTCCTAAAAAGCCGACGATGTCATCGAGGACCAGCACACCGTCGATAGACGGTAATGTTTCCGCCTGAAGTTTCAGCCAATCGATAATAAAATCCGTCACGGTCTCGAGCAGTTTTTGGATTTCATCAGGGTTGGTGCGGATAGCCATAAGAAATTCTGTGCTGTCCATAAGAAAGGAGGCAATATTTAACGGCCCACGGGACACTGCGAACTTAATGGCGTGCCCTGCCTGGCTGATTTGGCGCTGGTAGCGCTTTAAGCGATTGAGAACGAATGGTAACATACCGTCCGTTTTCGGGTTCGGCTTGCGAAGCGTTTGAACAGCTTTAATATCTGTGATGATTTTCTCTGCGAAAGGGAATTCGCTTTCAGGCCAGCGGCATTTTGAGCCGAAAGCAGACGGCTCCGTGCACATGCCGAATTCGGCCCAGAATCCCGGCAGAAACATGATATCCGGGAACTTACGGATGGCTTTCAGGTTGGCCTCGAACCACATCTGCTCACTGCAGAAATAATCAATGATGGATATACCTGCCCAGCCCGGAAGCCAGGGACTGTCGATAATGAATCCCACTGGAAGCGGCTCGAAAACCTCTCCGTTGATTACGGCCAGCAGTTTTTCCCACTCTTTATCCGTCATTGCGATACCGCCTTTCTACTTCCTCTGCAAGTGATATGTACAACTACAATCAGGCCAAGAAAAAGACCAGCTATCATCCCGTCGCCGGAGACTTTCCGGAACGCATACGTGGCTGCACGCGAGCCGGGATGTGCCTCTTCGCCGTGTATCCGGAGAATTTGGACTCCGGGCTTTTCGATAATCTGCCGTTCCTTTCTCATCGAAGGTGGCCTTTCTTATTTTGTTAGAAATTCTTATCTGTCAAACCGAGTGGCGAGATGTAATCACCGTGTTTGTCCTGAGCCGTTCTTATACGTTTGCGAACTTCGTCAAAGCAATCAAAGAGTATTTGAGGCGTATCAGGAACCATATCTTTGTAGATTTTCTCGACACGGTCGAGCTTGGCAAGGTTTTCCGGTATTCGAATCGTAAACTGCTGGACGTAATCGGCCTGGTCGTATCGGGTATCGAGATGTTCTTTGAACAGTTTCTTTAAATCTTCGTATTTTGGTATCAGGCCGGTCGGTGTTTCGATTGCCTCAACATCGCCATTTACGCAGAGCTCGGCCCAGAGAATCCAGACCTTCTTATCAGCCATACCGTTTAAGTATTTGCCGTCTTTACCCCTGAGGAAATAATTAACCGAGAAAATAAGGGGGGCTTTGTCAATGCCTTTGGCAAAATCCAGATTGTTCCGGATGTATCGACCCAGAGAAATTGAGAGAAAATCAAGGTTTGACATCAGGTTGAAGGTTCTGACGCCCTCTTTGCCGAGCGTTGCAGCGGTGGTTTCGGACTCTATTGAAGCCCCTTTTATGATAATACCCTCAGACCAATTAAATGCCTGCTCGACAGGAACCCATGTGTCACTGTCGCGTCCGCCGTATATGATGCCACCAACCACTACGCCTTCAGGGTCATCGAGCGACTGGTCGCAGTTAATAAGGTCCGGGATGTTGAGGCAGTAGCGGGCGTTTTTGTGCGATGGGGTAATCTCATTGCCATCGGCGTCGGTTTTGCCTTTGTGCCATTGTCCGGAATGGTTAATTCCCTCGTTTGGTAATTCTTTGCCCATACCAAGCCAGTGAGGTTTGCTATTACTGTTAATCAATACGTTTGAGAAAATAACTTCACCGGGGTTAGTGAGGGCCTCGTGAATGACAGGG
Organism: uncultured Pirellulales bacterium; assembly: GCA_964622085.1. Taxonomy (GTDB): domain Bacteria; phylum Planctomycetota; class Phycisphaerae; order Sedimentisphaerales; family Anaerobacaceae; genus CAZBWE01. Next base: position 5,819 of record CAZUPG010000026.1, read on the forward strand.
TCATCTTCAGAATTGACATCGCGAATGATGCCGAAGATGCCTTTTTCAACATTTACACAACGGGCTTGGCCGTTTTTTTTGCGCAGGTAGGCGATGTCGTCGCCGATTATGGTTTGGCCCGGCAGCATTGAGGTTGACGTTTTTCCGCAGGCCGATGGAAATGCGCCGGCGAAGTATGTTACACGTCCATTTGGCCCGTGAGCACCCATCACAAACATATGCTCGGCAAGCCAGCCCTCATTCGATGCCTTATTGATAGCCAGTCGCAGAGCTAATTTTTTCAGGCCTATTGTGTTGCCTCCATACTGGGTGTTGACGCTATAAACGAGATTCTCTTCGAGGTCGATATAAACCCGGCGTTTGTCGATATTTTTGCTGACGGCATTTTCAAGCTCACCTTCAGAATGAATGAACCTAAAAAAGTCAGGTGATGAGCTAATTTTTTTGAATTGCTCGTATCCGGGCCGGTAAAGAATGATTTCACTGTGAGCAACATAGGGAGAATCGGTTATTTGAACGCAGGGGATAGAAAAATCCGAATTGAGTGGGCCCAGACAGAAAAAGCAAATCAGCATTTCTCGGCCGACCATTGAGTCCGCAAGATATGAGCGGACCTCCTCGATGCCTGTTTTTTTATTGATGGAGTTAAGCCATTCACCTAACTGTGAGCCGGGCGACGATAAATATTTTGTCTTGTCTTTATCACGGGCCTGGTCGTTATACCCATCAAAGTGACAGGTATGGCCGGGCATATCCAGCACTATTTCTTCGCCGTTCTCTATTGCCAATTCGCGAATATAAGCACTATCAGCGTCTGAACCGGTACAGACGAAGACCGAAGCCGGATGAGTAAGCTCAATCGCATCGGCCACGAACTCGTGCATCTTGGCATTATCCAGAGCAACGAGCTTGTCGTAATTTTCAGTTGTTAAATTTTCTTTTAATAATTCTTTTATGTTATCCATACAGAACCATTACCTCCTTCCACGCTACGACTTGCGTCTTAGCCGAGACGAGAACGTTTAATCAGGTTCAAGGAAGCCGAGAGATTGTAGCTATAGAGTTCTTGGGTGTCAACCCCCGTTAGAGACTTTTTTTAAGGTATAAACCTGCCGTAGCACGGCAGGCTAAATATTTAGCCCCGTGTTTGTCCACCGCTTGCCCGCCATCTGTGTGGCGGGTCCTTTTGGTGGATTTTACACGGGGTTATTAATACTACGAAGGACGAATTTGCAGTGGTGGTCAGGCAGCGTTTGACATCATCCTTATGTAGATAACGGTCTCAATGATTGCTATTGTATTCTGGAGGATGTGCATAACAATAGGCGGATAAATAGAATTGCTCTTTACCCTCGCAAGGCCAAGAAGCAAGCCGCCTATAAAAAGACTAATTACACTATAAACATCATATTGAATATGCATAACCGACCAGAGCAATGAAGTTATGAGCACTGCTCCAGCCGGTCCTATCTTTGAGCGCTCAATACCTTTGAACAAAAAACCGCGGGAAAATAGCTCTTCGACAATCGGCGCAATCACTATAAAAGCCAGCCACAAAAACGGCACAAAGTATGCGGTTGTATATGTATCGACCATAAACTTTGGGACAATAGGCCTACCTAAAAGATAAGTCAGACTATCGAAACATACTGCAAACAAAAGAACGATTAAGGACCACATGAAAAGCTCTTTCCATCCGACTCTGCGCAAACAAAGGTATTGCCGAATCGTGATTGTCTTGCGAATTTTTGCAAACAGTATTATCAAGCCGATTGTAAATGGTGCGGTTGCGCATATTGCTGTTGAGAGGAAAAAACCGTTTGATTGTAAACTATTGGCAAAGTGCGCGATGTCAAAGTCTCTGGTATGAAGTGCGGCAACTACAGCAAATACAGCGAACAGGATTACCTGAACAAAGATGTAAACAATGCCAATAATGCAAGAGAATCCTATTGTCGCCCAAAACCCCCACGGGGCTGGCTTCTGCTGGCTGGCAGGTTCGTAATTTCTCTGCATCCTATGAGTCTTTCAAAATGTTCTTAAGTACCTGACGAGGTCAAGTTGAGATGCCAAAACCAGCTTCAGCTTATTGCTATGCAAATGTTATCCGAAAAAACTAAAAGGTGCCCCAATCCTGTTCTCCCGGAATGTAATAGCTCGGACAAATGAAGCTGAACATATTTGCAATGCTTCGCGCCTTGCCAGCTTCAGCTTTTATTTCGGCAAGCTGACCATCAAAAATCTCTGAAAAATACTCTTCAGCGGCTTTGCTTCGTTCATCCTCGGTATTAAATAAACTTCGTATCCTCCCTAATTCACCGGCATCAAGCCAGAAGCCACCACAGCCCGGGCACTCATCGACCTCGACCTGCTTTTTGACGCTGAAAAAGTGCCTCATCATCACAGTGTCGTCGCATTTCGGGCATTTCAATCTTTTTGTACGGTCGATGGTTACACCTTCGTCTCGTTCGATTTCTAATAGTGCTTCTCCTGCACACTCATGCGGCTCATCGAATTTTTTAAGTTCAAAATTATCGAACCAGATTTCTCCACAGCCACCCTTACATACATCGACCGTAACATCTTCAGCAGTCATCTGCTGTAACTGATTTCCGCACGCTGGACATTCCATAGGTTTTTGTCCTCCAAAAAAAGTTTAATAAAGCATAGTCAGAATAACAAAGTACTATATGTTATTATAAATAAAGTGGTTACGACTATTACTGTTATCAAATCGGTCAGTTTGAGTTATTTACTATTTACTAACGCATTGTGCGAGCTTCTGTTCATAAGATGATACTGTCATTTCGACCGAAGTGAAACCGCCGGAAGGCGGTTGAACGAAGCGGAGAAATCTATGAAACTCGCGACTTTTATTAGATTTCTCGACTCCAGCCCTTTGGGCTTCCGCTCTCCACAGGACGCCTGTCGGCGGAAATGACCGTTTTTGAGATTCAGCCCTTCGGCGGTGAGCTCCGTTCGACAGGCTCACGGCCTGAGCTTGTCGAGGGCAGGACGGTCGAACCGCAACCTTTAGCAAAACTCGCACAACGCGTTAAATATTATACTTTAAATTTGTTTTTCCTGCAATGTTAAAGCGCGAAAGTGGCCGGATTTTCCTGGCAGAGCTATGCTGGCTGTATGGACATAACTTATGCAAACACAGTGAAATCAAGCATCTGGTGATGTGGGTATGTAAGCCAGATTTGCAGCAGAAAAAAGCCGGATATGCTAAAACAGGCGCAATTCAGACACGCGTGCTGTTACCACCAGTGAACCGGCGGCAGATTATAGCGAACTTGCATCTCATTGAATCGCCGCCATTCAAGATGACCATCTACAAAAAAGATATTGCCACCCTCGGGTATATCACCCTTCCTCAAATGATTGGTGCGATCGTAGATTCTCCAGTTAGGGTTATCATACAACCCACCCTGGATCTTAAGAAAATTAGAATCAGTAGTCTCCCGCTTATCGTTTTTGCTGAGGGTCGCATCTAAGACGAGCTCAGTGACTGCAGGATGCTTGTGGTTAAGTGTCTTCACCCATTCTCGTCCCTCTATCTTTCTCGTTCTACCCTTTACGGTATCCATCAGCCAGAAATAACTTGTAACCCGATAGTAGTTGCCGCGATCTGTCGATGGTTCCGGCTCATCACCAACACGGGCATCTACTGGCCAGTTTCCACTTACGGCCTGGGTGAATTGCCACATTATTGCCTTGTCCGGGTTTTTTGTCGGGTCGGAAGGGCAATAAAAAGTGCGCCTATCGCCGCCGGTGGCCATAATATAATCGGTGGTACTATAGGAAATATCCCATAGCCAAAATCCCCCTTCATTAAGCGGCAGTTTGGCATCGTTTTCATTGCCGTACATATGCAGACTTAGACCAATTTGTTTAAGATTGTTTGAGCAAGCGATTCGCTTTGACTGTTCCTTAGCCCTTTGCAGAGCCGGCATCAATATCGCCATCAATAGTGCAATGATAGCAATTACCACTAAAAGCTCTATTAGCGTGAACCCTCTGTGTTTATTCATAATAACGCCTTCATAATAGGGCTAATTACCAATTCTACGAGGTTATTTGTTTTATTATACCAAAATTCTACCTTTTGTTCAAGTTACCCAAGACCAGATTTAGCTGATTACTTCTGTACCATCTACTTTTTCCTTTTACCGCGGAGTTCGCTGAGAACACAGAGATTTTGAATTATATCTATTTTTTAGCTACCGCCACTTTGTGTCTCTGCGGTCTTTGCGTCCTCTGCGGTTAATTTCTTTAGACGCCTTTATAAGAGCTGCTCAAGGATATGTTTTAATTCTCGGATAGCGTTGCCTCGGTGAGAGATTGCATTTTTCTCTTCGCGGGTTAGTTGAGCGACTGTTTTATTTAACTGCGGAACAAAAAAAATCGGGTCGTAGCCAAAGCCGTTTTTTCCGATTTTTCTTTCTGCTATAAGACCTTCCAGCTTCCCCTCAGTTTCAGCCAGGATCTTGTCAGGGCAGGCAAGACATAAACAGCAGACGAACCTGGCTGCTCTTTGCTCCTCTGGCACACCTTCGAGAAGCTTTAAAACCTTGGCCATATTTTTATGGTCAAGAATAGTTCTGTTTTTGTCCTTTGCACCGGAGAATCGCGCAGATTTAACGCCGGGGGCGCCATTGAGGGCATCGACTACCAGGCCTGAATCATCGGCGATTGTCCATAGGCCGGTTTGTTCGGCGTAGCCGAGGGCCTTTTTGCGGGCATTTTCTGCAAAGGTAAGGCCATCCTCTTCGATAATTTCAATGTCACTGAAATCAGATAAGCCAAGCCATTCGACATCGAAATCCAGCATAGCCCTGATTTCGGCGATTTTGCCGGGATTGGTAGTTGCAACGAGAATTTTTTTAGCCACAGAACTCACATCCGTCTTCGCCAAGGCTACGCCGGACAAGGAGGACACAGAGATAAAAAATAAATCACTTTAATTTTCGTTAAAAAATGCCTTATTAAATGCCTCGCGGTACAACTCCATAAGGTCAGGAGCTATATTATCGTCTGCCTTCATTTTCAGGTAATAGCCATTATCTAATCTTTCCTGCATCACCAAAAGACTCAATGCACAGTTGTAGAGTATTGTTTCTTTAGCTGCTTCGTGGTCGTAACCATCAGCTAATAGTCTTTTAAAAAGATAATCGAATGTAAATCTATCATAAACCTCATAGTTTTCTTTGATGTAATTTTCTAAAAATTTTTCTTCCATCATCCTGTTAGCTCATTAACTTTTTCAATAAAGCTCGCTGGAAGTGCAGGCGGTTCTCGGACTGGTCGAATATAATCGAATTGGGTGACTCTACGACTTCATCGGTGATTTCAAAGTCGCGATGAGCAGGCAGACAGTGCATAATCTTAGCATCAGGCGCTGACTTGACTAACTCAGCATTGACTTGAAAACCTTCAAAATCTGTACGACGCTTTTGCTTTTCCTGCTCCTGGCCCATACTGACCCAGGTATCGGTGTAAATAATATCGGCACCAATGACAGCTATTTGAGGGTTGTTGGTTTGCAGGACACTATCGGCTGATATCTGGTTTGCCTTATCGATTGTTTCGGCGTCGAGCTCATAGCCGGCCGGCGAGGCGATAATCATTTTCATACCCAGCTTGCTACAGGCAAATGCCAGCGAGCGAGCCACGTTATTTCCGTCGCCGATAAAAGCAATTTTTACTCCCTCTATTTGCTTACAGTGTTCCTGAATGGTCAGTACATCAGCTATCGCCTGGCAGGGATGCGAGAAGTCCGTCAAGGCGTTTATGACCGGCACGGTTGCAAATTCGGCCAATTCGGTGACCGTGCCGTGCTCGAATGTTCGTGCCATTATGCCGTCAACATATCGGCTCAGCACCCTGGCTATATCTTTGACCGGCTCGCGTTTGCCGATACCGCCAATATCTTCCGGCTTGACGTAAATTGCACTACCGCCGAGGTCTGTCATAGCAACGTGAAAGCTGATTCGTGTTCGCAGACTCGGCTTCTCGAACAGCATTGCCAG
>CAZUPG010000027.1:0-11570 GCA_964622085.1 uncultured Pirellulales bacterium
AAAATCAGCAAAAAAGACGCAGACCCCTTTAGATGGAAAGAAATATGACAGAAGAACACGAACGAACAACGCCTGTCCGCCGTAGCTTCAGCGAAGGCGGAAGCAATGAGCCGACGGTTGAGTCAGCCATAGAGGCGGTTTTATTTGCCAGCGATGAGCCGCTCTCTGCGGAACGATTAGCCAACATCGTTGAGACATCCGTAAAGCAAATCCGCCAGCACATTAAAGACCTAAATGACAAATACAATGCCAACAATAATGCCTTTAGAATAGAGCAAATTGCCAGCGGCTATCAAATGCTCACCTTAAGCCCTTACAACTACTGGCTTAAAAAATTGCTTCGCGTCCGCGGCGACAGCAAGCTAAGCCCCGCAGCATTAGAGACGCTTGCGATAATTGCGTATAAACAGCCGGTTATGCGAGCCGACATAGAGGCCATCAGGGGTGTTGCGGCCGGCGAGATAATTCGAGCCCTCTGCCATAAAGGACTGGTCAAAATTGTTGGCCGAGCCGAAGTATTAGGAAGACCAATGCTATACGGAACAACAAAAAAGTTCCTTGAAGTCTTCGGCTTAAACACCCTCAAAGACCTGCCCAAAATCGAAGAGCTAAAAAAACCCCCCTCCTGAAATAGTATTATGAATCGAAAACGCTCGATATGCTCGATACAAAAAGGTAAATACTAATTTTCCTCTGTGGTCTCGATAGGTGTTTTGCTCGCAAATCCCTGGCAGCTTTTGCAGCCGCATATCCCAACATACCTTAGATGTGATGTCCCCGCAAGTCTCTTAGTCTCAATCAGCTTCGCGCCTTTCGCATCCATCTTCCGCAGTGCCAATCTCGCCTCTCTTTTATTATGTGAACCCACCGCATCAACTACAACACTGACTCTTTTGCCCCGCTGCAGCAACCCCAGTGCCATTGCCATAACGGCTCCTTCGGCACTGGCGCCGACCAGAATAAACTCATTGGCTCGAACTTCACTGAGCAGCCTGTCAATCCGTGGCTCTTCGAATGGGTCAACGCAACGCTTGTGAAGAATAACCTGCCTGTATCGCCGCAGCATGTCCCTCGGCAAATCGGTACTGCCGTCCGCAGGAAAACTTATTCGGTTCCCCAGCAGCGTGTACCGTATCTTCTTCTGTCCCTCCGTGCCGTCAATACAATATTGAATGGCACCGTTGCCGTTGTTATCTGGATAAACCTCAGCCGTGGAGATGATTGGAATATTTTTGGCTCGCGCCCACGCCATCACCCTGCGGATATGCGACAATACCCTCCTGTGGTTCCTTATGCAGGATTTACCCTCCGCTAACAGGAAGTCTTTTTGAGTATTGATGTCAATCAATATCTGCCTGTGCCGCGCTCTAAACAATTGGAGAATCATTTTCCAGTTCTCCTTACCTTTAGTCTGCGCCCTTGTCCTAATAATTAAATACGTATCAGCCAAGAACCGGTTCACCTTTTTTATCGATTTGTCCCTGTACTCACTTTAATCGCGATACAAACAAATGGCTGTTCCAGACCTTACCTACAGTCCCTATCTTTTGTATAATAGTGTTATCGAACCTATGCTTCTGTAATATATGGTGCCTTTTGAGAACACAAAGGGACAATATGGCCCGAAAATTAAAAGATTATCCTTCAGTTTCGCTAAGGGCCGAAGATTTGGATGACAAAATCGATTTTATTAGGATTTTCGGACGCCCCGGCCCGGTCCACATCGAAATCGGCACGGGCAAAGCCACCTTCCTGCTAAACCAGGCAAGAGCCCAAACAGATGCGAATTTCCTCGGCATCGAACGAGACAATAAATATTACCGCTATGCCGTAGACCGCATAGGCCGATGGCAACTGACAAATGTGCGGATAATACGCACCGATGCCGCTACCTTTTTAGCCAACTTCGTCCCTGACAGCTCCATCGACTGTTTCCACATATATTTCCCCGACCCCTGGCCGAAAAGACGACATCACAAAAGGCGTTTCTTTTGCCCCGCCAATTTGGGGCATCTGCTCCGCTGCTTAAAGACTAATGGCTGGATAAGAATTGCTACCGACCACACCGACTATTTTGAGAAAATAAAGCAGATGATAACTGACCAGAATGAAAAGCTTGAGGAAATTGAATTTCTCCCTGCCGCCGGCGCCGATTCCAGCGAACAAACCGGTACCAACTACGAAAGAAAATACCTAAAAGACCAAAGACCAATCTACACTCTCGCCGTAAGAAAGATTTAAATTCAGGCGAGATTCAAAATCCTTTTCAGCCGAAGTTATAGTGTTTTGTTACGGCTTCCTGGACTTGCCAGGTGCATTCGAGGTCTTGTGGAAAAACCACAAGGTCGCCTGGGCCGAAACTTACCGAATCTTTGCCGTCTGTTACCGTTACCTTGCCTTCGATGAGAAGACAGGTTTCCTTTTCCGTGTATGCCCAGTCGAAGGTGCTGGGCTGGCATTTCCAGAGCGGCCAGACCTTGCAAGTTTTGGCCTCTTCTTCCGTGGGCTTTCTGACAATAATATCTTTTACTGTTGGCATATCGTTTTGCTCCTTTGACTATTACCGGTTTGGATTGTATTATACCTGAGCTTAGCCATTATAGAATATGGTTTTTACTAAAAATTCGCGTTAAAAGATTCTTTAATTAGGAGCTCAAGACACTGTGAAGCAAGAGCAGCTTGAAAATTTCAGGGCCTGGTTTAATAATTACGTGGCTCACTTTTATGGCGATGATGAGTTTGTAAATGCCAATTTGAAGCTCAAGGAAGAGCACAGCCGGCGAACCTGCAAGGAGATGCTATATTTAGCTGAGCAGCTAAATTTGTCAGACAACCAAAAGCTGATAGCGGAGGTGATAGCGCTTTTTCACGATATCGGGCGGTTTGAGCAGTTTGTCAGATACCGAACATATAACGACCCCAAAAGTATAAACCATTGCCTGCTTGGATTAGAGGTCCTTCGCCGAAAGAAAGTGCTTGAGGGGGTAGAGAAGAAAGAAAGAGAGCTGATAGAAAAAGCGGTTGAATATCACGGGCTAAAAGAGTTACCTAAGGACTTAGATGGCGATTGCCTCTTGTTCTCGAAATTGATACGAGATGCTGATAAGATAGATGTGCTATATGTGGTGACAGAATACTACAGACAGTACCGTGATAATCCTCAAGCGTTCATGCTGGAGCTGGAGCTTCCAGATGAGCCGGGTTATTCGAATGAGATAGTCGAAAAAATTCTTCGTGGTCAGCAGATAGCTTATAACAAGTTACGGACATTAAACGATATGAAACTCTGCCAGCTCGGATGGGTCTATGATATGAACTTCACTGCGACGCTGAAACAGCTCAGGCAGCGCAAATTCTTAGAGAAGCTGCTCGGCTTTTTGCCAAAGACCCCCGATATCAAACAAGTTAAAGAAAAAGTATTTGCGTATGTTAATGACAGAATAGAAAACGAAGAAAGTAAAAAAAGAGAATAACCACAGATTTCGCAGATTTCACTGATTTATTCTTTTGACCACGAATTTGCTCTAATTTTTTCTTTTATTTGTGTCAATTCGTGGCTAATTTTCTATCCGTGTTAATCCGTGAAATCCGCGGTTAAATAGGGAAAGGATTATTATGGAGACGGTTTTGAAGACAAATATAGCCGGCGCTGAGCCAAGTCGAGGCAAGGTTCGAGACATATATGACCTTGGCGATAAGCTGCTGATAGTTGCGACCGACAGGATAAGCGCTTTCGATGTGGTTATGGCCAACGGAATACCTTACAAGGGAATTATTTTGACCCAGATTTCACTATTCTGGTTTGATTTTCTAAAAGGTGATATTGAGCATCATTTAATTAGTACTGATATAGAAAGTTTTCCATCTCCTTTTTGTGATTTTAAGGAGCAGCTGGCTGGCCGAAGTATGTTAGTTAAAAAGGGCGATGTTTTGCCGATTGAGTGTGTAGTGCGAGGCTATCTGGCCGGCTCAGGCTGGAAGGAATATAAGGAAAGCGGGACGGTTTGCGGACAGAAGCTGCCGGAGGGCTTACGGCAGTGCGAGAAACTTCCTGAACCGATATTTACACCCGCTACTAAAGCCGAGAGGGGAACACACGATGAGAATATCAGCTTCGAGAAATGTGTCCAAATTCTCGGTGCTGAACGGGCTGAATTCGTGCACGATAACAGCATAATGATTTTTGAAAAAGCAAGCGAGTGCACCGAAAGTAAAGGGATAATCTTGTCCGATACGAAGTTTGAGTGGGGAGTTGCCGACGATAGGATTATTTTGATTGATGAGGTATTGACGCCGGACTCCTCTCGTTTTTGGCCTTCCGATAAATACCAGCCGGGCAGAGACCAGGAGAGCTTCGACAAGCAGTTTGTGCGTAATTACTTAGAGAGTATTAACTTTGATAAATCCGGGCCGGGCGTAGAGCTGCCCGATGATATTTGCAAAAAGACAAGCAAAAAATACATCGAGGCCTACGAGCACCTCACAGGCAAAGAATTCCAGTTCGATATTTAGTCATTGCGAGCGACCTGTCCTCCGTAGTCTTGGCGAAGGAGGAAGCGAAGCAATCTCATATTTAGCCCCCGGTTTCACCGGGTCTTTCGCCGGCACGCCTGCCTTGAGCGACCTGTGACGTCATTGCGAGCGACCTGCCCTCCGTAGCCTTGGCGAAGGAGGAAGCGAAGCAATCTCATATTCAGCCCCCGGCCTCACCGGGTCTTTCGTTTAGCCGTCGCCGGCACGCCTGCCCTGAGCGACCTGTGGTGAGCAAGGTCGAACCAAGTCGAAGGGGCGACGTCATTGCGAGCGACCTGTCCTCCGTAGCCTTGGCGAAGGAGGAAGCGAAGCAATCTCATATTTAGCCCCCGGTTTCACCGGGGGTTTTTCTTTGTAAAAGTTTTACACAAAATCAAGTCTCAACGGTTATTATTATATGAAAACCGAACATGTTCAGGTTTAGGAAGATTGGAGCACTATAGATGAATTTGTCCAGGCGAGCAGAGACCTTTGAACGGGCAAGAGCAAAGTATGTCAGGTTCTTAGCATCGGTTCTCTGGAAATTAACGGGCGACCGTGAGCTTTTCGCCGAGGCAATGCAGAATGCCCTGTTAGGGATGTGGCAGAATATCGAGAAGCTAAACGGCAAAAAGGCAGGCGCATATATCTACCGGATTGCACTATCGGCTAATTCCAAGGCCTGGCGAAACAGAATCGGCAGGGATGGAGAGTTTACCCGAAACCGAGTCGGCACCGATTATGGGCCGGATGAAAAGCTTAGCCGAGACGAACTAACCTCAATAATCAGACGCCAGATAGGTCATCTACCCAATAAACAGGGCCTAGCAATAGTAATGCGATACTTAGAGCAGCAGGATTACAAGGATATTGCTGAAAAATTATGTTGCACCGAAGCTGGGGCAAGGTCGAATGTATCCAAGGCACTGGCAGCTTTGAAAGGTAAATTAGCAAATTCAGTAGAGGGGGTAAAGTAAAATGAACAGAGAAAATATCGAAGAAATTCTGAAAAATATCGGCAGTGAAAATGTGCCGGCTGATGTGCACAAACTCGCAGAAGAGACATCGAGAGATTTTACTAAAACTTTAATGCAAACAAGACAACCGAAACATCATGTTTTCTGGGAGTATATTATGAAAAGCAAAACGACAAAATTAGCCGCCGCGGCGGTGATAATCGTAGTGGCATTTTTGGGCATTAGCCAATTCTTCGGGAGCACTGTGACCTTTGCAGATGCCATTAAACCAATCCTCAATGCCCGTACCGTAGTTCTTGACATCATTGTGGGCGAAGAAGAAAAGGGGCCGGTCATTCATGACGTGGTCGTGGGAGCGAGAATCAGAAGAACATTCTCGAACATGGATACTATCCTGATAATCGACCTGTATAATGCCAAGATGCTCACTCTGGACCCAAAGGGAAAGGGCGCAGTGTATATGGATATACAGGGGCCGCTTCAGGAAGGAACGAGAAGCTACATAGGACTTGTCCGAAATATAGTTGCTGACTTGAACCGCCCCGATTTACCAGTCCAGGAGCTTGGGCAGAAGGAAATTGACGGTCAAGAAGCCGTAGGATTTTTTGTTAGCGACCAGAATACAGAACTTACTGTCTGGGCTGATATTAAGACGGCCCTGCCGATACGCATCGAAGTGCTTCAGGGACAGTCATTTACTCTTCTCAAGAATATCGAGTTTGACGTGCCGGTTGAGGACTCGCTGGTTAGCATGGACGTACCTGCCGGATATACGCTGCACGAGACAGAGCTTGATATGAGTGAGTTTACAGAGGAGGATTTCATTGAAAGCATGCGCCTTTGGGTAGAACTTTTACTCGATGGCCGGTTCCCGGAGAGTATAAGCGGCGAAGTTTTGCTCGAACAAACTCCCCGAATTGCGGAAAAGATTGGTCAGTCAGACGTATCAGATGAGGAAAAAGTGCAGCTTTGCATGGGATTGGGGCGAGCCAATGTGTTCTTCCAATTCCTCGACCACAAGGGCGGATGGCACTATGCCGGCAAGGGCGTAAAACTCGGCGATGCCGAGAAAGCAGTATTCTGGTATCAGCCGAAAGACTCGGAAAATTATCGCGTGATATATGGCGACCTGCACGTCGAAGAGCTTGCACTGGACAAACTTCCGAAGTAGTTTATCAGGAAGGCTTGAATAAAAAGGCCGAGCTGGCTGCTCGGCCTTTTTTTGTGCGCCTTAGCAGATTTACGTCGATTCTCCAATAACTTTTTTATTTTTTATGTCGCAAATACCGCCAATTCAACACTATATTATGAGAGCACGAATCCTTAGAGATTTTTCGAGATGCAGATATGTCTGAGACTGACAAATACTACATTGAGCGTTGTTTGGATGGCCATCCGGACGATTTTCGATATCTTATGCGACGCTATCAGGCAGTTTTGCTAGCCCACCTGGCCGGAAAATTAGGCAACAAAGACCGAGCTGAGGAGGCGATTCAGGAAGTCCTCGTGCGAGCGTATTTCAATATGAGCAAACTAAAAAGGCTTAATTCGTTTTTCTCCTGGCTCCTCGGCATCGCCGACCATGTGGCGAAAGAGCATCAAAGAAAAGAACAAATCCAACACCAGCGAGAAATCGTTCGCTCGTTCTCACAAGAAGCTCCAGGCGCGGAACTCTCGCAGGATTATGCTCTCGAAGCGGCAATTGCCGGGCTGCCCGAAACGTACAGGAAAGTCATATTGTTGCGATATTATGGCGAGCGCTCCTGTGATCAGATAGCTCATCAGCTTGATATGCCGTTAGGTTCTGTAACAAAAACATTATCACGGGCCTATGCTATGCTTCGTAAATCTCTACAGCAGCAAGAGCAAACAGAAGCTTATGAGGTGTAAAATGAACTGCGCAGAATGTAAAGAAATTTTGGTCTCATACATTGAGGGACTTTTGGACGAATCCCAAAAACAGACTGTCGCAGAACACCTGAAGGATTGCCCCTCCTGCCAGGCCGAAGTAAAGCAGCTAACAAACCTTCACGACCGCCTTACCAAAAACGGCAATGCCCTTGCGCTGAGCAATCTTGAAGACGATGTTATGAACAAAATTCTGCGAGAGCAAAACGTAAGGCTCAAAGCAGCCAGCAAAGCCGGCACGGGCCTCAACATAAGGAGAATAATTATGAAAAGTCCAATTACAAAATTAGCCGCTGCCGCAGTCATCATCGCCGGTGTGCTTATAGGGCTGTACTTTGTTGGCAGTCCAATTGTAGCAACACCAACTTTTGCTCAGGTCATCCAGCCAATCTTCGATGCCCAGACCGCGATATTAGACATCATCATCGGAGAGGAAGAGGCAGGTGGGCCGGTCATTCACGATATGGTACAGGGTTCACGAATCAGAAGAACTTTATCGAATATGAAAGACTCTGTCAGCATTATTGACCTGGAAGCGGGAAATATCCTCTCACTCGATTCTAAAAAGAAAGAGGCGGCATACATTGATTTGGAAGGCCTGCCGTCGATGTCAAATTATATGGAGACATTGAGAAACATTATCACAGGATTGCAGGAACACCCTGAATTCACAGTCGAAGAGCTTTCTGAGCAGGAAATTGCCGGCCAGAGGCTGATCGGTTTTCGGGCCAAGCACCCCAGAGCCGAGGTTACAATCTGGGCAGACCCTGAAACAGCACTGCCTGTGCGGATAGAACAAATAGAGCGACAAATGAAGATTATTTGTAAAAACCTCGTGTTTGATGTGCCAATGGATGAAGAACTGTTTAGTATGGATGTCCCCGAAGGCTACAAGCTGCAGGAAACCAAACTTGATTTGATGGGCTCGACCGAAGAAGATTTCATCGAGGGCCTGCGAATCCGGGCTGAAGTATTCGGAGATGGCTGGTTTCCAGAAAGTGTCGCTGTAGAAGATTACCTCAAGCAGGCCCCCACAATAACACAGAAAATTGGGGAGCTCGGATTATCCGATGAGCAGGCAACCGAATTGGGTATGAAATTGAGCCGACATTTGTTATTCATCCGGTTTTTCAAAGGCGAGGGCGAATGGCACTACGCGGGAAAAGGCGTAAAATTCGGCGATGCTGACACACCTGTCTTCTGGTATCAACCGAAAGACTCGGAAACCTACCGTGTCATCTACGGTGACCTGCATGTTGAAGATTCACAACCGGAGGATTTGCCAAAGTAAGCGTGATGAGTAAAAACAATAATTACTACAAAGGCCGGGCTTTTTTGCTCGGCTTTTTTATATCCTGTAGCAAGTAGCGTTTAACTATAGCTGGAGTGGACATCTGCTGACCTTCATTATAGGTGTAATTTTGCTGACAACCTGTAAGAGATAAGAAATCTGTTGCCCAAAGGGCAACTCCACAATTTTACACTTTAATTTTTGAATTTTAAATTTTCTTTACAGTCTCCAGGCCTTGGCGAAGGCCGCGAAGCTGCGGTCGTAAGTCTTCTCGACATCATCAGGGAAGCAGCAAGCGGGCAGCTCCTTTATAGCCAAATGAGACTTTATACATTCGCAGCATACCCCCTTTTTGCTACATGGATATGTGCAATTGCAGTTTTTTAAATTCTGCTCTTTTTTGCATTCCATCGAAAATCTCTGGAATCAAATATTCAAAACATTATCTCATTCGGATGCCGTAAAGATTATATTCGAAGATTATGAAAAATGCAATTCGATAATATCCTTGTCGTTAAGGACGTGGTTTCTCTGGGCATTTTGGCCGTCATAGACACCGGTGCCCCAGATTCTTGCGAATTTAAGTTTATCAACCAACTCTCTATGAATAGCGGTTGCCAAATCCATAACAGTAGAGCCCGCCGGCAGTGTAAACGGGTCATCCATATCAGGCTTCTTGCCGGGCGGCTTGGCGTAAACGCGTATTATCTTTAGTAAGCTAAAGAGAACCCCGGGCAGCTTATCAAGGCCTGCGCCGGTTTCAGCAGAGATTTCAACAAATTCAAAGGGATATCTGCATGATTCTTTCAGGACCTCTATAGCGCCGGGTTTTGCAATATCAGATTTAGTGCAGATACAAAAGGCCCTTTTGCCAAGCATGTTACCCTGCCCGTCAATAGAAGGGGTTTCAGCATCTATGAGCAGACTTCTGGATTCCAAAAAGTCCAGACAGATATCCATCTGCTCTTTCGTCCCGATAGATACGTCAACGACAATAGCAATCAGGTCGCAATTGCGGTACGTCCCGACCTGGCCGGGCGTAATATAATCAGCGGTAATCGGCGGCATATCAACAAGCTGAATCTGTATATCCTCGAACTGTACCATTCCCGGCACAGGAGCCGTTGTGGCAAAAGGAAATTCAGCAACGTTGACTTTCGCATTAGTGAGTGCCGCAACGATGGAGCTTTTACCACTATTCGGCATACCTAATAGGACAACCTGTCCAACACCGCTTCGCTGGACATAGAAGATATCAACGTGTTTTCCTTTTCCCTTTTTTGCCGGCTCTTCTTTTAGTTTGCTGAGCTTTCTTCGCAGGTCTGCCTTTAGGTGGTCGGTGCCCTTGTGCTTGGGCATCACCGCCAGCATACGCTCAAGCGCAAGAATCTTCTCCTCGTTGGTCGTCGCCTCGCGATACCACTGCTCTGCCTTAAAATATTCCGGTGTCAAATTAGCTGGCATAACACTATCCAGCGACCTTTTCAGCAACCATATCTCCCACTTGGGTAGTGGAGTAACCCATTCGATCCGCCTGCACCGATTTGAGCTTGTTGGCGGTTACAAACATCACAGTTTTTTCTATTCTTTCTGCCGCTTTTTCTTCACCTAATGTGGCGAGCATCATCTGTCCTGCACAGATAGCAGCCAATGGATTGATAACACCTTTGCCGGTATATTTCGGTGCGCTTCCGCCGATGGGCTCGAACATACTTACGCCCTCGGGATTGAGATTGCCGCCTGCAGCTATACCCATACCGCCCTGCACCATCGCGCCGAGGTCGGTGATAATGTCACCGAACATATTGCCGGTTACAATGACATCGAACCATTCGGGGTTCTTGACCATCCACATACAGGTGGCGTCAACGTGATAATATTCACGTACTATATCAGGATATTCCGCTTTGCCCATTTCATGAAAAGCCCGTTCCCACAAATCATAGATATATGTCAGTACATTGGTTTTGCCACACAGAGCTAATGTATTATTATCACCTTTGCCGCGTGCTTTCTTGCCGTATTTGCTTGCGTATTCGAATGCGTACTTTAAGCAGCGGTCAACCTGGAAGCGATTATAGACAGCCGACTGCACAGCCACTTCGTTGGGCGTCCCTTTCATTGTAAAGCCGCCTGTGCCGGTGTACATGTCGCCCGTGTTTTCGCGGACAACTATGAAATCAATATCGTCAGGCCCTTTATCTTTCAGTGGCGTCTCGACTCCCGGATATAATTTGACCGGCCGAAGATTTATATACTGGTCAAGCGCGAACCGGGCCTTAAGCAGTATGCCTTTTTCAAGGATACCAGGCGCAACATCCGGATGGCCGATTGCACCAAATAGTATGGCGTCGAATTTGCGAAGCTCCTCAACGCCGCTATCCGGCAGTGTCTCACCGGTTCTTTTATATCTTTCGCCGCCGAAATCAAACTCGGTCAGCTCGACCTTGAAATTAAATTTGTCCGCCGCGGCCTTTAATACCTTCACCGCCTCGACCGTTACTTCCGGCCCCGTCCCGTCTCCGGGTATCACAGCAATCTTATAACTCTTACCCATCTAATCCTTATCCTTTCAATTTCAAATCATAATTCGTCATTCTTATTTACTTCTACATTCTAAATTGTAAATTCGATATTGGATATTCAAATAACTATTCTGTCTTCTGTATCCTGTCTTCTGCTTGCTTTATGCGCTCTATCAATCCGCCTGCATTGATTATTTCCAGCGCAAAGTCCGGCAGCGGAGCAAATTTAATATCAATACCGGCGGTCTCATTTTTTATCAAGCCAGCCTTGAAATCAATCTCTATTTCATCGCCGTCTTTGATTTTCTCCAGCGCATCCGGCGATTCGATTATATAGAATCCGTTGTTTATTGCATT
>CAZUPG010000028.1:0-11536 GCA_964622085.1 uncultured Pirellulales bacterium
GGAAATGGGGACTTAAACTGCCATCCTGTTTGACCTGTTTTTCTGTAATGCTCCAACCTTCGTATTGTAATCTCAGCGAACACAGGGTCGATATCGCTGGTAAAACATCGTCTTTTTAGTTTCTCGCAAGCGAGCAAGGTAGTTCCTGAATGGGCAAAAAAGTCAACTAATATATCACCGTGTTCTGAACTAGCCGATACAATTCTTTCTATTGCCTTCAAAGGTTTCTGTGCATAACATCCAGGTACATTTTCCTCCATTCTATAAAAGACCTGCTGAATATCAACCCAGACATTTCCTGCTCTGATGGTCTTGGATTTGCTTCTTTCTAAGTTCTCGGTTAATTGTCCATTAACTTTTTTATAATACCCTCTTAGAATTTTTGGTATATCAGTATATTCAGCTTCAATGTTAAATTTAGGTTTACCTTTTATGTAGTACAGAAGCTCTTGTCTGACCGCCATCCAGTTTTTTTGAGTTCCATATCCACGTTGATTTCTCATTGTAATAAAACTTCGAGTTTTTAATTCCTCGAACTGCCTCATCATAATGATAAAGTCAGGAAGAGGCTGAAAACCGGCATTTTGATCAGCTCCCAGCCAAATATAAAAGCTGGCGTTTGGATTCAGTATTGTACAGGTATTTCGAACCCATTTCCTACACCAGTCTATGTAGTTCTCTACTGAAATCTGGCCGAGTCTATCGCTATTATTATTACCGACAACGACATTATAAGGAGGGTCCTGGATAGCCAGGGTGGATTTATTATTATCCATTAACGTTTGTACATCTTCTTCGTTACATGCATCAATACACGCTACTTTATGTCCGGAGACAGGGTCTTGCCAAACCTCTCCGTATTTCAATCGGCAGTAAGGAAGAAGTAAAGATTTTATATTTTTATCACTGTCAATCCTTTGCAGATTTTCTTTTGCCATTTTTCGCCTTTGTTTAAGGTATTGCTATTTTTAGTTTATTCTGGCGTTCTGCCAATAGTCGTTCAATTTCTTCTATATCTTTTTCACTCAGGTTCCAGTCTGATGCCGGTGCGGTTTCCTCGATTTGGCTGGGTCTTCGTGCTCCGACGGTGGCGGCGGTAACTTCAGCCCGACGGAGGACCCAGGCGATTGCCAATTGGGCCAAAGTTTTTCCGTTGCCCTCTGCGATGGGTCTTAGTTGGTCAACAAGCTGCAATGTTGCAGTGAGCTGTGGTTCGTGAAAATCAGGACTTCTTCTTCGATGGTCGTCCAGAGCAAGCCCTGATAACCTTTCCTGGCTGAATTTGCCTGTTAGCAGCCCTCTTTGCATAGGACTATATGCAACAACACCGATATTGTTCGCAGCACAGTAGCCCAGCAGCTCATCTTCGACTTCGCGATGGAGCATACTGTAGGGTGGCTGAAGCGAGGCGATAGGCGCTATTTTATGAACACGCTTTACTTGCTCTACATTATAGTTCGATACTCCGATATATCGCACTTTGCCCTGGTCTTTCAGTTTAGCCATTGCTTCCCAGCCCTCTTCGATATCCTCTTCGGGTTCGGGCCAGTGCATCTGATAAAGGTCTATTACATCTACGCCGAGTCTTTTTAAGCTTGCTTCACATTCTTTCCGAATGCTTTGGGTTTCCAGGCAGGGGACTTTTTCCTTCTTTTCATTCCATAACAAGCCGCATTTTGTTGCGATAAAGGGTCTAACGTTAGTTTCCTTTAGAGCTTTTCTGATAAGCTCTTCGGAATATCCAAGACCATAGGCAGGAGCCGTATCTATCCAGTTGATACCGAGTTCCAGGGCCTTTAGGATTGCCCCAATGGCTTCCTTGTAGTTCTGCGGCCCCCAGCCGAATTGCCAGGGTCCGCCAATTGCCCATGTGCCCAACCCTACTGTCGTTAGTTCCAAGTCAGTATTGCCTAATTGTCGTTTCTGCATAGGTGGACTCTCAAAAAAATTGGCCATTCGCACAACAGCATATCACGATACGGCAAAGTACTCAAGAGCACAAGAGCAAAAGCGGGTATCCGGCATCGAGTATCCAGTTTTTTGTCCGATAAAGCCGCCCCCCACGTCTGCTTGTGACTTCGGCGAGTTTAGCCGAGGTGCAAATAAGCGTGGAGGGGAGCAAATTTAATCTAAAACGAAATTTGCTTATTGCCGAATTATAGATATATATTTAAGAAAGAGGATAATACCCAAAGTGGTAATTGGTTAAATGGTATAGAAAATTACCAATAACCAATTACCGGTTGCCAGAATATACGCATATCTATGGGGGCGATAGTATGAGTGATGTAGCAATGCTGCAGGCAGCTGAGCTGAAGCAAATTTTGCAAACTGCTATTGAAAAAAGAGTGCCTGCCATTATGACCTATTTGTCCAGGGGTAAATGGCACGTCGCGAAGGTGTTGCTGACCGGCCTTGGTTCCAACGGACTGAATATTGAGTCCCGCCCTTCGAAAGGGCGGAATGAGGGCGCTGCCTCGGAGGAAGAATCGCACCCGGTAAATATACGGGCTTACCAGCCGGTCGGCATATCATTCAAGTACGGATACGGCAAGTTTGTCTTTGACACAACGGTGGTTGGTCTTGAGCCGTCACTGGATGCAACCAGCCAGGGGCGGGGCGGAACACTCGTCTCGGCAGAGGCTTGCCGAGCCGGAGCGGGAATAGTACTCGCGCTGCCGGACCGGATTGAGGTAGTCCAGAGGAGAAGCTATTTTCGTGTGCCGGTACCGGAATCCTTGAAGGTGGGTGTGTTGCTGTGGCACCGCAGCTGCGATGAAGCAGAGAACGGGATACAGGATACAAGAGGTCAAACCCACGATTGTTTTCACGGTAGGCTCGTTGATATTTCCGCTGGTGGTGTACAGGTTATGGTCCCGCGTCAATTAGAAGCACAGACAGATGCGAGGCCAGATTTCAAAAAGGGTCAGTTTGTCGGCGTGTGGTTTACGCCTATGCCTTATGAAACGCCGTTGATGTTCAATGCCCAGGTTAGAAACGTTTTGCCTGTCTCGGCTTGGCCGAGCCAAGATGGGCTGACGGCAGATGATAAAAGTATCCATCTCGGACTGCAGATTGTCGGTTTGGAGGCAAGTCCCGAAGGTCGAAAGGTCCTGTCACGACTTGTCGGAGTTGTTGAGCGGTATTTTAAGATAAACCAATCCAGCGCCAAGCAGCAGGATATGCAAAGTGCCCCAAACTTTCAGATGGTTAATGGTCAGTGACTAATGGTTATTCCTTTCTCAATTATCATTAATTATTTGAAAGTCTGTTGCCTCGCTTCGTTCAGGAATTTCAAGAATATTTCTGGACAGGATTAACAGGATTGACGAGATTTCATTCTATCCTGTTTTATCCTGTAAATCCTGTCTAACGATTTCAAAATTCGTAGCGTAACTTCTTTTGCGGATTACTTTGTAGTAAAACCATTTTACGAGGCTGCTTGCCGCAAAACCGCAGAAAATCAATACCAGAGCCGTCTGCCTGTTCCAGATAACTAACCCGAGGAACAACAGCGCTCTAATAAGATGTGCGAAGGGTTTTTTGCCCCTTATATATTGATTCAGGATATGTGGATATCGAATTCTGCTGACCATCAGCACAGAAATCCCAAGAGTCAAAAACGGCAGGGCATAAATAATTGCGTCCAGACTCGGCATGGTTTCCTGATGGAATATTATTAAGCTGACTATCACACCGGCGGCAGCGGGTGTTGGCAGGCCCATAAAGCTCATATGTGCAGACTCGTCCTCCTCGTTTTCCACATTGAATCTTGCTAATCGAATGGCTGCACAGCTTATATATGCCGCCGCCGCAAGCCAGATGAAACGATACAGAAAATTTTCGATGGTAGGATTGATTCCGGTAAAGCCGGCTAATTTGTATTCCAAAACTTTTATCATCAAAAATGCCGGTGCCACACCAAAGCTGATAATATCGCAGAGACTATCGAGCTGGCCGCCGAAGCTGGAAGTGCTCTTAACTCTTCGTGCCACTCGGCCGTCGAGCATGTCGGCAATCATTGCCATAAGGACCATATACCCAGACATCGCAAAATAGGAGAATTGCTCCGCCACGGCTTCGGCCGTTGCTGGGACGAGCTCAATGACGGATTTTGCGCCTTTGCCGGCAAAAACAATGGCTGTGAAGCCGCATATACCGTTGAGGATTGTTATCAGCGACGGCAGGATAGTGATGTATTTCAATCTCTGTTTTCGCACCCGCCGCAGCAAACTCTCTTTAGTGGCTTCGGTTTTTAATCTCGGCATCTCTCGTGCCTCATATTTTGTCTCTTTGCCACCAAGTCGCTGACGCTCCAAAGCTATGGCGACGGAGCGGCACTAAGACACTAAAATCTATGATATATTTATTTTTTATCTTTGTGACTTTGTGCCTTCGTGGCTAAATTCATATTTTACCAGCGGTGTCAGCCCTGCTTTAACCTTGTCGCCTATTTTAACCAGACACTTGACATTTTGGCTGGCCGGCACATAAAGTTCTGTTCTTGAGCCAAATTTTATCATCCCAAACTTCTCACCACCAGCTAATTTCTGTCCTACACGTGTATCGCAAACGATTCGCCGGGCAATTGCTCCGCTTATTTGTCGAACGATAAGTTTATCTTCAGGATTGTCGGTTCTGACCAAATACAAATCATTGGACTCATTGACTCGTCCGGAATGTGGTTTTTTTGCGTTTTTGTGCCTTCCTTTTTTGTAGATAATATTCTCGACTTTTGCATTACAGGCAGCGCGGTTGATATGGGCATCGAAAATGCTCATGAATATTCCGAGCCGAATCGCGGTTCCACCGATGTAGTTTTTTTCCTCTACAATCTCGATATCAGTTATCCTGCCGTCAGCCGGCGCTAACAACAGATTTTTATCTTTAGGGCTGTGACGATAAGGGTCGCGGAAAAACATCAAAGTCCAGATTAGGACAACAGCCAAAAGTATTTCTATTGAAACAATAGCCCAGGCGGGCAAAAGCGAAATGCCTATCAGAAGATAAACAGCCATCACGGCAAGCATCACCACAGGAAAAACAACTACCTGTGGCCAGCCATATTTGGTAAGCGGAATTTGCATAGGTAACTATGATAATCTTTACCCCGTTAGAAAGCAAGTTTTCTAATGGGTTTATGTGGCGTATAATCAACCCTGTTAGAGCAGAAACCCCGCCTTGCGGGAACCCTCACATGTGGTTTAACGGCTCAAAATCAAGTCTTGACGACGTAGGGGAAAGTCGGTAACTTTTGGTAGCAATGATAAATATCGAATAATGAATCTTGACTGTCCCGCCGAGGCGGGCAAGCGTCAGATAAGTTTCGAACGAGAAATTAAGGAAAGGACGAAAGATGTTCACAGTGATTATTGATGTAACGGCAAGGGAAGTACTCGATTCCCGTGGCAACCCTACTGTTGAGGTTGATGTTTTACTTGAAGATGGCTCTTTCGGCCGGGCAGCGGTGCCCTCCGGAGCCAGCACCGGCGCCTATGAAGCGGTGGAGCTTCGTGATACAAGGCAGAAGCGATATATGGGCAAAGGTGTTGCCGGCGCAGTCAGGAATGTAAATGAAACAATAGCCCCTGAGATTTTAGGTATGGACGCCGAGGCACAGGAGGAGCTTGATGCCTTGATGGTTGAGCTGGATGGCACAGCTAATAAAGGTAAGCTCGGCGCAAACGCAATATTGGGCGTCTCGTTAGCGGCTGCGAAAGCGGCAGCGGATTCTGCCAGCCTTCCGTTGTACCGCTATCTGGGCGGCTGCAATGCCAACATCCTTCCGGTGCCGATGATGAATATCCTAAACGGCGGAAAACACGCAGATAACAATGTTGACTTTCAGGAATTTATGATTATGTCCATCGGCGCAAAGGATTTTCCGCAAGCTCTGCGAATGGGAGCGGAAACCTTCCATACGTTAAAGAAAGTTCTGGGCGCAAAAGGTTACTCCACAGCGGTCGGTGACGAGGGTGGCTTTGCTCCTCAGCTTTCGACCAATGAAGAAGCTCTTCAACTCGTTACCCTTGCCATCAAAAAAGCCGGTTACAAACCCGGCAAAGATATAGCAATTGCATTAGACCCCGCTTCGACCGAAATGTATGATGCAAAGACAAAAAAGTACAGCTTCTTCAAATCAGCTCCGAAGAAAAAAGTATCCAGTGACGATATGATTAACCACTGGGCAAAATGGGTCAGCAAATATCCTATCGTTTCAATCGAAGATGGATTGGCTGAGGATGACTGGGCCGGCTGGACAAAGTTAAACAAAAAGCTCGGTGATAAAATACAATTGGTCGGCGATGATTTGTTCGTAACTAATACCAAACGCCTTGCAAAAGGTATCAAGTTGGATTGTGCCAACTCGATATTGATAAAGCTCAATCAGATAGGCACACTTACTGAGACATTTGAGGCGGTTAATATGGCCAAGAGGGCCGGCTGGACTGCGGTCATAAGCCATAGAAGCGGTGAGACTGAAGATACAACAATCGCCGACCTGGCTGTTGCCACGGGCGTTGGCCAGATAAAGACCGGCTCACTATGTCGAACGGATAGAATCTGCAAATACAATCAACTGCTTAGAATAAACGAGGACCTTGGCCCAGCCGCTCGATACGCCGGCTTTATGTTTAAGTAGCCCGATACTCGACGAGTATCGAGAATCGATGTTTAGGATATGCAAGGCCAGAATATTGTACGGGTGTTTTTCTTTTGTGTCTTTTTTGCCATCGGCGCAGCGGTGCTGAGCGGCTCTGTATTCTCTGATGTTTTGCTTACGTTTTATCAAAGTCGCCAGCTCCTGGAAACTCAGAAGCAGCGTACCAGTCAACTGAAATCCTTAATTGAAGACTATAATGCACTTCTGGCGGAGGTCGAGAAAGACCCGAACTTGTCTGACGCTTGCCTGCCTCGGCGGGACAGTCAAGATTTTATCAAGCGTATTGCCCCTGCAACGCTCGGCACCAAACCTGACGATGCAAACGTTATTTACCCCAAAGCATCGGACGAGCTGCGAATCGCTGCCAAGAAGGTTTTAGCGGAAAACCTGAAAAAAACATCGGTTGAGCCAACGGTGCCTGCATGGCTTACTCGCTGTAGCGAGCCACGCTGGCGGATAGCGCTGTTTTTTTCTGGTGCCGGCTTAATCTTTATTTCATTTATATGTTTCAGAGTTAAAGTGAGCTAAACCGACACGGAGTGTCATTGCGACGTGGCAATCTTCTTGGTGAGATTTGAGATTGCTTCGCTTCCTCCTTCGCCAAGGCTACGGAGGACAGGTCGCTCGCAATGACGTTGCGTGCACTTTACATCATTGGAAACCTGCTGCACAGTTGCATTACTCTCTGCCGGCTTTGGTTTTTTAAAGATTCGTCCAATTCATATTCAGTTTCACTTATTATTTTTACTTTTTTCAGAACGATGTTTATCAGTGATGCTATCTCTGCCATTTCTTTTTCACCCATCCCGTTCCTTGTAACGATAGGCGTGCCTAATCGGATTCCGCTGGTGATGGTTTCGCTGCGTTTATCGTAGGGTAGAACATTCTTATTGACAACCATAGCACATTCTTCAAGGCATTTCTCCGCTACAAAACCCGTCAAACCTTCTCGCAAATTACTAACGTTTATTAGAATCAAATGGTTGTCTGTCCCTCCTGTAAGTATGTCATATCCTAAATCCAGCAAGCTCCCGGCTAATTTCTTGGCGTTTTCGATTATTTTGAATTGTCTTGCCTTGTATTCTTCGCAAAGTGTTTCCTTGAAGAAGACCGCTTTAGCTGCAATATTATTCAAATAAGGTGTCCCTTGAACTCCGGGGAACGTCGCCTTTTCAATAAGTTTCCATAATTCGTCCTTCGCTTCTCGTCCTTTGTTTATTTTCGTATCGTAGTCTCTGCCCATAAGTATCAAGCCACCCCTCGGTCCTCCCGGCTTATACGTGCTTGTCGTTGTGAAATGTGCGTAATCTATAGGTGATGGATGCGCCCCTGCAATCACTAATCCTGCTATATGTGAGATATCAGCCAAAAGGTATGCCCCTGTTTCGTCTGCGATTTCCCTGAACTTCTTAAAATCTATTGTCCGGCTGTATGCGCTCGCGCCACATATAATCAGTTTTGGCTTGACCCTGACAGCTTTGTCTCTGATAGTGTCGTAATCCAGAAGAAAGGTCTCTTTATCAACATTATAATTTTCTACATCGAAGAATCTGCCGGTTACCGAAACTCTTGACCCGTGGGAATAGTGCCCGCCCTGGCCTAAACCCATACTTAATATCTTTTCGCCCGGTTCCAATATCGCAGTCAGGACAATTTGATTTGCGGTGGTTCCTGAGTGTGGCTGAACGTTTACATATTTTGCGCCGAAGGCCTCTTTGGCTCTGGTGACGGCAAGCCGCTCCACATCGTCAACAACCTCACATCCGCCATGTAATCTGGCCCCGGGATAACCTTCAGCCGTCTTGTTCTGAACAACCGAGCCGAGAGCCGCAAGAACCGCCCGCGAGCAAATATTCTCCGCCGCTATAAGCTGCAGGTTATTGCCCAGCCGTTCGTACTCTTTTGTTATCAGCTCATAGACTTCCGCATCTGATTCGGCCAAGGCATCAAGTTGGCCCTTGTGATAATCCTCCGATGTGAGCTTTTCCAATGACATTTTTGATGCCTTATTTAGCTCCTCGCTTGTCCGCCATATTTTTGGCGGATTTCACTGGGTGTTTTGTTTAGCTTATCCGAAAATGACTTTGACAATATCGTTAAATGTTACGTAAAGAAATAGCCCGCCTATAAGGACCCAGCCGGCATAGGCAATAATTCCCTGAATCCGCTCGCTCAGTGCTGAGCCCTTGATTTTTTCAATAAGCAAAAGCACAATCATTCCTCCGTCGAGTGGCGGCAAAGGCAAAAAGTTAAACACGGCAATCACGGCGCTTATCAGGCCAAGAAAGTAAATGTAGTAAATCAACGGCTGGTCGGAAACAACTCGATAGCTCAAGGCGATAATACCAACCGGCCCCATAAGATTCTTGGGGCTGACAAGCCCTGCAACCAGGCGTTTTAATGTGATATAAGTTTGGACGATAAACATAATTGTTTTTCTGCACCCCATCCCGATTGCATCGATAGGGCCGCTTGCCTTATAAAGCCGCTCCATACGTTCAAATGGAACCATTTCAGCAAAAGCGGATTTGACCGTGATGGAATCTCCGCCGGCGCCTACAGTCAAAACAGCATCGCCTGCTGTTTCTTCATCGAGACGCCAATCAATCGTGATATTCTCGCCGGGATGCTTGCGTATTTCCCTGATAACATCATAGAAACTCGACACAGCGACTTCGTCAACTGTTGTTATTATTGCCCCGCGTGGAATTTCCAGCTTTGCCGGTCCACCTTCCGTATCGATAGTCTTTGCTATAACCGGATGCTTAACATCGAACATTTGCAAAAATGAAATACCTATCATTACTTCGTTAACATCTGCCTGTCGTTTTGGTCTGACATTAATCGTAAGCGTTTTTTCAACACCGTTAGCATCCGTTCGCAGTACTTTTATCGGCAGGTCCTTATGTTCATATCCCTTTACGACCTCGCGGAATTCCTCGAATGTAGGGCATGTAACTTCGCCGATACTCAAAATGATGTCGCCGCTTTGCAAAAATGGTTTTGCCTTGACCTTTTCTATAATGCCTATTTTCTCTAATGGTTGTCGAACCTTGGCAATAATTTTCGTCCAGGGTGGCTTTCTAATCTCGATATTTTCCATCCGCAGCCGAGGCACCATAGAATATATATGGCCTGTCTCAGGCAGCACCAAATCCAGGGGAATTCTGCTCTCGACCAGTTTCAATTTCCCAGTATTGTCTGTTCGCTCAGCCAGAAGTGTCACTTCGGGAGCAATAGTGTTTTCTACTATTGTTGAAAGTTCACAAAAGCTTTGTACTTCTTTGCCATTAACGGCTTTAATGCGGTCGCCCGGTAGTAGCCGGGTTTTTGACTGTAATTTATTAGGGTCAGAAACCTTCGCAATGGTTAGACTCGTTGGCTGCAAAATTCCGAAAGCTTTCAAAGGCATACCAGGAAATAGGTCAGCTTCAGCGACAATCGCATAATCTTCCGCAGTGCCGTCTTCGTGCTTTACTTTCAATGGAATCATCTCGTTGACATCCGACAAGGCTGCTGCAATACCTATATTGCTGAAGTCAAGGTTCTTGCTTTTGCCGGCAATCTCGATTATCTCGTCACCAGGGGTCAGGCCTGCTTGTGCCGCCGGCGAATTTGGTATCACTGCCCCGACGACGGCAGGTGGCAGTTTTATTCCAATAAGAAAAACTATCATAAAAACAATAATAGCTCCGATAGCATTGAAGACTACCCCTGCTGTTATAACGCCCATACGAGTGCCAACCGGTTTGTTTGCAAACGAACACGGGTCGTCGCTTTCTTTAACCGGCCCAATATCATCCTGGCCCAACATCTTGACAAAGCCGCCAAATGGAATAAGGCCGATACGATATTCTGTTCCGTCATCCTCTTTTTTGTTGGCGGAGCTTGATTGTTCACCGCCGGATTCAACATTCTCTTTTGCAAATAGCTTCGGCAGAAAGCGAAGCCGAAAACCGTCTTTCGTTTTTCGCACGCCGAGCAGAGTTGGCGGCATAAATATCGAGAACGCCTCAACCTTTATCCCGGACAGTTTTGCGATAAGAAAATGCCCAAACTCATGAACGAGAACCACAGACCCAAATCCAATCACAACCTTCAGCGCATTGCCGAATACGCCAATATTTCGGACAACTAAAATAATAGCTGCAGCAAGGACAACAATCCAGAAAAACACCTGCCACCGCGTCTTCCGACGCGAGTCGGGGCGGCGGGCACGAGAAAATTTACCCGCCAGATGTGAGGCGGGCTTGTTCAACGAACCTTCTGCTTTAGACATTCCAGAACCTCTCTTCTTGCCCAGGCATCCGCCTGGAGTAACTCTTCGATGGACACGCTTGCCCTCGCCCCCTCCAAAGGGGCGAGACTTGTTTTAGCATTATGTTTATTTAAGCAATGTTCGATTAATTCGACTATATTAACAAATTTAATTCTGCCTTCCAGAAACTCTTGCACTGCTACTTCGTTGGCTGCATTGAAAACAGCTGCTGCCGTCCCACCTGTTCGCGCAACCTCGTAACCTAACGATAGTGCACGAAATGCTTGCGGGTTGGGTTTTTCAAATGTGAGTGTGCCTACCTCCTCCAATCGAAGCTGTTTGGCAATACCGGCAACGCGCGCAGGATACGTCAAAGCGTACTGTATCGGCAGACACATATCGGGACTGCCGAGCTGTGCTATTAGTGAGCCATCAATAAATTCAACAAGCGAATGAACTATTGACTCAGGGTGAATCAGAACCTCTATTTTTTCAACCGGCACATCAAAAAGCCAGCGGGCCTCGATTACTTCCAGTGCTTTATTAACCATGGTGGCCGAGTCGATGGTGATTTTCGGCCCCATATCCCAGACAGGATGCGAAAGTGCTTCCTC
>CAZUPG010000029.1:0-11355 GCA_964622085.1 uncultured Pirellulales bacterium
CCAACGACCCTGGGCTTATGAATCCCATGCTCTAACCAGCTGAGCTACGCCGCCAAACATTAGCCACAAAAGCGTCCAACGGTTGCGCGACTCGTATCGGTTGCGTCCAACGTAAGACGTTCGACGAAACGAGCAGCGCAACCGCAACCGTTTAACGCAACCTTTCTGGGTGCTCTCAGTGGCAAAAAACAGCACTTATAAAATAACAGCTTCTCGCACGCCTTGTCAATTGTTTTCGTAGCATTAGTAGCACGGGCTTCAGTCCCGTGCCACACCTGGCTACGCTAAATCCGGGTCCGGCAGCTTTAGCTCCGCAATTATCGCCCCGGCAGTTGAAAGAAAAGCAAAAATAAACACACACCAAAAGCAATATTTCGCCATTTCACCGACCGCGACCCCGCGGACCTGACCAAGTATAGTAGATACCACTGTGTAAAGCAGAGCAAGCACAACACCACAAACAGCCGCAGCAATGATCCGTTTGCCTAATGCTGCTCCGCCACAGCCCAGAGTTACACCCACACCACAGAATAACGGCACTAATATAGCAAGCCACCAAATATTTATCAGGCCCGGTAACTTGCTTATACTCCCAAGATAAATGAGGTTGGCAATTCCGAGTATCAATACACCGGCAAGAGCACACAAGCCCACGTGCCAGTACCTTGGCTTCATCGATGCTCGAATCTGTGCTCGTCTGCGCATCCGACGTCGTATCGTCAACGGCCAGTTATAGAACAATCGAAACACCCAATGCTCCAATAACGCTCCTCTTTCGCCAAACACCGGAACAATGTGCACTGCCTCGGTAGCCCAATGTGCCGCCATAAATCTTGCGAGGGCGGGGTAGTGGTATGTCATTTGGATGGGGAAGGCCAGATAGCCAATATATTTGAAGAAACTCAAAAATACGGCTATGTTGTAGTCTTTGAAGCTTCTATCGTAGATGGCGATGCCTACAGCCCAGAGTCCTCTGCAGAACGAGCCGGGAGAGATGGGAATGACCTGATAGATGGCTGCTATCGCCAGGGATACGGCGGCTCGTTCAGCGGGTGTTGCTTCGGGATGAATCACGTTCCATATAAGAATATGAATGCCCGATACGATCTGTGTCACTGGCAATGTGAGAAGATGTACCACTAAGCTGATCAGGTATCGCTGGATGTATGGCTCGTGTAGTTGAGACAGTATCGTATTTGCATCCTGGTCGGTCAGAATGTGTTTCTTCTTACCTTCGCTAACCATATCACGCAGCCACTGCTCGCGAAGTTTGACGCTAAAATAGAGCTTTATTGGCCGAACAAAAATGTAGTGAAGCTTATCCCTGAAGAACACCCGGTCGGTCAAAAATCTGTGAAGACCGGCAGGCAGGATTGACAATGGCAAATGACAGATAAACTTTTCGATGTGTTCCTGTAACTTCAACGCTCGTTCCGGGCTGACTCTGCCTGCTCTGTGCCAGACGATGACTTTCTCAGCAATTTTTGCCTTAATTGCCCTCCAAAAGTAATCCGTGCTCGTCAGGATTTCCCTGTAATGCTTGCGCCAATCAGCTCGGCCCCAAATCCGCCTGATAAAGCACCCCAAAAGAGGAACAATACCAATGGTAAAAAACAATAGTGTTAGGGCCTTGCTTTTGCGCAGCTTCTGCTCGTGTTCTTCGTCGAGAAGGTTCCGCACACACCAGCCGGTTACCGCGCTATCGAGAATCCCTGACCATAGTTTTCGACTGTAGAGCAGACGAGTATGATTGTGCGTAACGTCTACGAGCGAATCGCGATAGGCCTGCTCATCTGCCTTCAATTCTTCCAGCATACCGCGCATATCCGCAAACTCATCACTATGTGCCTTGACAAAACTCTCCAGCTTGCTTACATCACCCCGGTCGAACTGTACGACAGAGCCGCGTCTAATTCCTTTGGCTATTAGCTTAAAATCACCCGGACTCATCGGCAAAAACGGCAGTAGCGCCAGACCCGCCCTGAAATCGACCGCTACCAATCCGCCGGACGGATTGTCATCTGTACCTTGTCGTTTCAGGCAGTTCGGCTGACTCTTGCAGGTTGACCATTCGTATTGCCGGGCCAGCTCATAAGCTCCCATATCGTGCAGTAATTTCACAAAGTCGGTCATAAACTGCCGCTTGGCCCGGTATTCCGACGACCCCAATTGCTGCTGGTCGACCGGCCTGCCACGAAGCCGTCGCTTCAACAAGTCCAGGTGCTCATCAACTTCCAGCCGCCACGTACGCCCATCAATCCACTCCCTCAACTCACCACAACTGCCGAGCTTCTCGTCCACAAACATCGCGTAAATATCAACGACCGTACTTTCATCGCCGAATCGAATCTTTGCGCCGCGGCGGATAAATTTCTGCCAGAGCGCCCCAGCCCTCGCCGCGGTGGGATTTACCTGCAATTGAAAAACGCCCTGAAAACCAATCCGGTAAAGAATGTTGCGAAACAGGCGAGCAAATCCCGAAGGCGGAATGAGAATCTTCATCGCATAAACTTTGTCAATCTGGAACTCCTCTATTGGCTCGCCCTCGACACTTAAAATTTTTACCCTGTAAACCTGGCCTGCAAAGCCGCCACCAACGAATTTCTCGATAACGAGCTTAACCCGTGCTGTATTTGCTCTGCCAATCCCTGTAACATCATAAGCAATCTCAGTGCCCGCATCATACCGGCTGATTCGCATCGGCCGATACAATCGAGCGGCCTGAAATCTCGCCTCAAGCTCTTTGCAAATCTCAATGGAATATTCTTTCGCCATTTCTGTCTTCCATTTTTTGCCACCAAGGTACTAAGACACGAAGTTTTAAACTCATAGTTTCTTTGTGACTTCGTGTCTTCGTGGCTAAGAAGCAGGCGGACTAATCCACAACCGGATGCAAATTAAAAGAACAATCGCTGCATAGACGCCTGCCAGTAAATCATCGGCAAGAATTCCCCAGCCGGCAGGGAGTTTCTGGAGCTTATCTATCGGCCAAGGTTTGACAATATCGAATAACCTGAAAAGCAAAAAACCAAGCCCTGCAATAACCCCCGTGCTTTCTTGCGAAAGCAAGAACGGGGGTGAAAATGTATTTGCAGCTAACAATAAAACGATTAAGAATGTAAGCGCCTGGCCGGCAAATTCGTCAGCGACAACTTCTGACGGGTCGATTTGGCCGGTCGCGGCAATAACAGCAGGTGAAAATGCTACGCAAACAAAAGAACCGGCTAATACCATAACCGCCATTACGATTGATATCACCAGAGCTGATATTCCAAAGTGGCATAACAGAAAAAAGATGAGCGCCGGCGGCAGCGAACCAAATGTCCCCGGGCAAAGAGGCAGCCAGCCAAGACCAAAACAAGATGTCAAAAGTCTTTTCATAGTCACCGAAGGTTAACTGACTCCGACGGTTAAGTCAAGGAGCTTAAAAGTTAAAGTGTAAAGTGCAAATCCAAAGTGAAAAATTGAAAACTTTTACATTTTAAGTTGTGGTTTTTAGCTTAAAACTTTTAGCTTTCAACTTGAATCGAAGTTTAAGCAAGCAAACTCGCCGTGAAACTAAGGAGCTTAAAAGTTAAAGTGTAAAGTGCAAATCCAAAGTGAATAATTAGTCGATAGTATTTAGTCGATAGTATTTATATTTTGATGTATTTGGGAAGTTCAGGCAGGCGAACTCCTTATGATACTTCTTTGCTGCCTCATCATAAGCGCGGGCGGCGTCGATTTCGTTTTCGAATAAGCCCAGATGTATCCCTTTTTTCTGGGATGTAATTCGAGCCACCCATTTGTGAGAATCCTTTCTCCAGGAAACTCCTTTATATTTCGAATATTTAGCACCCGAACGTTTCCTTCTGTTGCAAATATTCTGTGAATGTGTCGCTGCTCGTAAGTTCGCCTTTCTATTGTCCATAGGATTGTGATTTATATGGTCGATTACCATTCCCTTCGGCACATCGATAATTTCCTGATGCAAGTATATGAGCTTCTCTTTTCCCTTGGCGGAAGCGGCGTGTCTTCGTACGTAACATAGTTTTCCCTTTTTTATTACAAACCATTCGTATTTTCGCAGCCGGTAGTAATCAGCAGCATCTACCTTTGCGTACCTCGGCTGGGACATAGGGAGCCGCCGAAAGGCGTAGCCGTAGCGCAGCCGGCGATACAAAAGAACAGGCGATATAATCAGATTATCGAGCCAGTAGGGAACGCTTATTTTGATTTGCCGCTTCTCCTTGTTCCACTAATTAGAATCGCGGATTACGCGGAGCTTTTGAGATTAATTAAATGACTCCGCAATTTTGCATTTTGCATTTTAATATTTGATTTTCTGGCTTGGACGGCTTGTCCTGTGACGTGGGCTTCTGCCCTTTATGTGTGTTTACCCGCCGTTTGTTTGGCGGGGAGCTCCGCGAACTTCCCGCGCCTGGCGGGATTTAACATGTACTACAAGAGTGCACGTTGGTATTATACCAAACTTTGCCTGTTTGTTCAATAGAAATATAACAATTTTGATAATTTTTTTACAAACCTTTGTGGATTCAGAACTTACGATTGCTATTTAGCCACAGATTTCGCAGATTTCTCGGATAAATAAAATTTTGGTATGGGTTCTACCAACCAATCAGAATACTTGCCAACCCCGCCTCAATAATGTAGATTTCTTCCTATGGAGCAACGAAGCGAGACACCTTGGATTTGTGGTTCAGATTAGGCCGTGCGAAGAAGAAAAAGGAAACCAAATCTTGAAATAAATTCGTATAGCGTATAGTCTATTGCGTACAGTGGGTAGGGTGGGACTTGTCCTACCTTAAAGAATGTCCTATGTTTTGTCTGTAAGCAGCTTTATACAGACAGTATAATAAGTGTTAGCTGACCAAATTTAACTAAGAGTTGTTGATGAAAAAACTAATAACTGATGCTACTATCACCAGGCGAAAATATTGGGTTGAAGAAATTCGCTCCCTGAGCGGAGATTTCGGTGACGATTCAGAGCGCCTAGAAAGAGAGCTATGTGAGGAAATAAAAAAACAGGGAAAACCAGCCCTTGTAGATCATCTGCGTCTTTGCGGAAGCATTCCCGAATCGTATGGTCATGATTCTAGTGAGGAAAAACTATATTCAAAATATACAGACTCTTTGCTGGCTGAAGTGTTCAGGTCTTTTGGACTAAAGAGCATCGTCCTGAAAGAAAGGGCGGATTCAGCAGATGTGGAAGGTTTTGCCAAATCGTTTAGCTTTGTAGCAGATGCAAAGTCTTTTCGCCTTAGCAGGACAGCAAAAAATCAAAAAGATTTTAAAGTACAAGCGATGGATGGATGGAAGCGTGGTAAGCCATACGCCATGGTCGTTTGTCCAATCTACCAATTGCCAAAACGCTCAAGCCAAATCTATGAACAGGCCAGTGCCAGAAACGTGTTTGTTTTTACATATTCGCACCTTGCAATGCTAGTTTGCTTTTCTGTGCTTGAAGGAAATTCTAAGACAGAAAAACTTCTTTATGAGTTATTCAAAACAATTTCGGCCTTAAACCCATCAAAAAACGCTTCTTTTTATTGGGTATCCGTAAACAAAACGATGCTTGGCTTCTCTAATAAAGTGGAAAATCTATGGAAAGAAGAAAAGCAAGCAACATTAGAGTCAATCGCTTGCGCCAAAGAAGAAGCACTTACATTTTTCGCAAATGAAAGAGAGAAGATAATGCGCTTGAGCCACGAAGAGGCTCTGCGAGAGCTTGTTAAAGTTCATAAGATTGAAAAAAGAATAAAATTTATCAGTTCGGTCACCGACAATGGAATTCTTGAACATAGGTAGGTCTTAAATGGCTGTTGCTGAATACATAAATAAAATAATTCAGGGAGATTGCCTTGAGGTCATGAAAAACTTCGAGAATGAATCTATAAATATGGTTCTCACATCCCCGCCTTATGACAATCTTAGAAACTATAAGGGATATGTATTTCGTTTTGAAGATATAGCGGGAGAGCTACATCGAGTAGTAAAGGACGAAGGTGTGGTTGTTTGGGTTATAGGAGATGCGACTATCAATGGCAGTGAAACAGGAACGAGCTTCAAACAAGCCTTATTTTTTAAAGAAATCGGCTTTAATCTTCATGACACCATGATTTTTAAGAAGAGGAATCCAATACCGCAAATTTATAGGCGTAGATACACCAATGAATTTGAGTATATGTTCGTTTTTAGTAAGGGCCGGGCAGCCACACATAATCCGTTAATGACCGCCTGCCTGCACGCTGGACTCGAACTAAATGGAACAACATACAAGAATTACTCAAAGAGTGAACAAAAGAGAACCAAAATGGCTAAGCCTGTAAAAAACAAGAAGATCAGGGGCAATATTTGGGAGTATGTAGTCGGAAAGAATTTAGATGATCAGGAAGCTAAAGGTCACTCTGCGCCGTTTCCTTGCCAATTGGCTAGAGACCACATCTATTCCTGGTCAAACGAAGGCGATTTAATTCTCGACCCAATGTGTGGGAGTGGAACAACTTGTAAAGTTGCGCGACAACTTGGCAGACGTTTTATTGGAATTGATATTTGCAAAGAGTACTGCGAGATTGCGAGACGCCGCATCACCACGCTGGATGATGTGCAACAACAATTATCATTTGAAGTAGCTAACAATTCGTTACAGCGGAAGCGGATAAGCCGCTCCAATGAGCCAGCCACACTTTTTTAGAAAAAGGGTAAGAACTAAGAACAGTCACCTATTTCAATGTTATAAGGTGTTTTCCGGCTGGATTTCTTCGAGCCCTGTTTGATGGCTTTTCACGGTCAGAAAAAATCTGCCGTGAAACGGCAGGCTAAATATCTCTGTGCCCTCTCCGTAAGGAGTCCCAAAGACTATGGCAAAAAATAATCAGTGTCAATCCGTGTTAATCTGTGGTAAAATGGAGAGAAACCTGCCGTAATCCGCCTTCGTTAAAACTACGGTGGAGCAGGGATAGGAGAGAATAATGAAAGAGATACCGTTAGGCAACGGACAAAACGCAAAGGTTGATGACGAAGATTACGAGAAGCTGTCCCGCTATAGCTGGTACGCCTACTACGATGCGGAAAAAGGAATGACGTATGCAGCTCACGACACGCCGAGCGGAAGACGGGTATTTATGCACGATGTCATTATGGGCCTTGATACGCTGGAAGATGAGCCGTTGGAAGACGAGTCGTTGAATTGATACGCCTGAGGTGTATTAAGCTTGATAATTGTAGTTTAGTATGAGCAAAGCGTTTAAGCACAATGTTATTGCAGTTGTTTATGATTTCGACGGCACGCTGACACCTCAGCCGATGCAGGAATATACCGTTTTACCGGAAATCGGAATCAAGGACGGAAAGAAGTTCTGGAAGCAGGTCAACGAAGAGTCAAAGCGAACAAACGGTGAAGGAATTGTGGCTTATATGCGCCTGATGCTCGAAAAGTCCAAATCCAAACGTTTTCCACTCACCGCTGAAAAATTAAAAGAGCTGGCTAAAAAAATCAATTACTTCCCGGGTGTCCAAACTTACTTTAAAAGAATAAATGACTATGTTAAAAAGCGGTTTTATAGCGATATAGAATTGAGGCATTACGTAATTTCATCAGGCCTAAAGGAGATAATAAAAGGGGCGAGCATAGCTAAATATTTTTATAAGGTATTTGCTTCGGAATATTATTACGATGAATACGGGGCTGCGACTTTCCCGAATGTAATAGTGAACGACACCTTAAAAACCCAGTTCATTTTCAGAATTAACAAAGGCAAAGAAAACCTGAGTGAAAACATCAATTTACATATGCCTATGCCTTTGAGACCTATACCCTTTCAAAACATTATGTATATCGGCGACGGGCTGACCGATGTTCCGTGTATGACGGTAATCAGAAAAAATGGCGGATGTGCTATTGCCGTTTATAAGTCTCATAACTCGCCGGGCAAGAAAATCTGTAAAGAGTTACTAAAAGCCGAGAGAGTGGATTTTATCGCTAAAGCGGATTATAAAAGCGGAACCGAACTTGACCGCTTGATAAAATTATTGTTAGGAAATATTGTGGGTGGGATTCGATACGGCAGAGAATCCTTTAGGCAGTCGAAAAAATATCGTTCATAAGGAGAGTAATCACCGATGAGGTCTCGAACTTTTACACAGCTTCATGCAAGTTTATATATGGAAGAACACTCTACGGCTAAAAAAGAAAAAGGCAGCTCTAAAGCTGGTAGAGATGCAAAAACCGGAAAGTTTATAACTACCAGGGAAGCTGATAGAAGAAAAAGGTAGGGTTCCTATATTATAAAGCGGGTAAGTTATATTCCTTGCTTATTTGTTTTAACGACTCGAGAAGCTCGGTTAAGCTTTGGCTGATGACGTCGGTATCACTGCATACATTTATAAAATTCGTATCCCCATCCCATCGCGGCACGATGTGGATATGCAGGTGCTCGGGCAGGCCTGCTCCGGCGCATCTGCCGAAATTCATCCCGACGTTAAAGCCGTGAGGTTTTATCGCCATCGAAAGGGCCTTTTGCGATTCCCTGACCAGCTTGAGCATCTCCAATAACTCCTCGTCGGTCGCCTTATCAAAGTCCGGGATGTGTCGGGCCGGCGCTATCAGCAAGTGGCCGTTGTTGTATGGAAAGCGATTCAGTATGACGATGCTTTTGTCTGTTCGCCACAACACCAGATTTTTGTCGTCATCCTGGGGATTTTGCTGATTGTAGCAGATGAAGCAATCGCCGCTTTCATTCAGGCCCTGAATATACTTGATTCGCCACGGCGCCCATAGATTTTTGCGTTCCAATCTGCGCACCTCTAAATTTTCAACCACGGATTTCACAGATTTCACGGATTTTTTATTCCTTGCCACAAAAAAACTCACAAATCACAAAAGAACTCTTGTGTTTTTTATCTTGTGCCTTTTCGTGACTAAAATTTGTTTTCTGTGTAATCTGTGGTTAATTTTCCTTGCTCTGTTTTCTAATCATTTGAGAAGCTGCATTTTGAAATTTTGTTTCATAGTTAATCGTGGCTTTACATCGATACCAAAAGGAATAGAGGCCTGCATTTGAACCTCATACTTCTGGTCGTACTGTTCTATTCTCCCGGCATCGATATTGAACAGCTCCTCGCCCTGGCCTTGCAGGTTTAGAATTTTATAGCCCATGAGGAAACCGAAGGTCCCGCGCATTCGGAATCTGCCGGAATAAGGCAATGGCGGCCAATTGTCCGGGACCGATTCGACTTTTTGACAGGAGCTTCGTATGACAGCGAACCTGTCTCGCCGATGCTCCGACACATCGAGCCGTCCTTTTTCGCTTTGCCGAACTTCGGCAAGCGTGTATGTAACATCTCTTGCTTTTCGCATCACCATTGGGCCAGGAACGGGAAGTTTAGATTTCCAGCTTTGACCCACTGATACACCATCTGTAGCTTTTTCGATACTGGAAATCGAATCCCATAGAAACCATTGAGTTGCAGCAAAATCACCTATCATATCAGGTTCTTTAATTCTTCCTCCGCCGGTGTCTGGTTGAAATGCCTTTTTGCCAAGCTCTTTGATTAACTCCGTTAATTGTGAATAGTCCTCTATTATGCCTGTAGGGCCAACAGTGAACGTAAAGGTTTTGCCCGAAAGACTTGATATAGCATCTTTTTGCGGACCCTTGCTTCGCCTGATTTTCACTGATTCGCAGGTTGCCTTGATAGTTGTAAGACCGAATGGGTTTACTTCAACTGGCTCATATGCAACAACCATCTCCATCGACTCGGAGGATTTGTCGGTGGAACTTTTAGCCCGACTCCCGGAGGGGCGGGGCTGTTTTTTCTCCGGGTCCCAATCAATGCTAATATCTCTGCTGGAGATAAACCTATATCTCAGAGTCTGACCCTGCTGGAAATCTACTGTTAATAATTCTTTTTCCCTACTTAGCAGCTTCTCCTGCCTGACTCTCGGCTCACATCCTGCAAGAATAGCTATAGCAATAGCCAAAAAAATAAATGGTGAGCCTGCCTGCCCTCCGTTGGGAGTCCCGAGGACTGAGCGTACCTGTCCTGAGTGCACTTGTCCCGAGCAGGGTCGAGGGAATCGAAGGAGTCGAATGGGTCGAACCATTTTCAAATTTACTCCTTTCAAAACTAAAGAGGACAGAAGACAGAGGACAGAAGACAGAGGACAGAAGAATCTGACTTCTGATTTCGGTTACCATTCACCAGTTACCAATTACCAACTAATCGAGTTTCTCGATACGGTAGAAGCGGGTGGCGGTCATTCTCAGCGCAGCGGGTTCGCCGTCGTCTTCTTGTCCAGCCGATGGGTCCACTGCGACCCATTCCGACCGCAATTTTTCAAAATACTCTTCTGTCCTGCCAGCATTTAAATCCAACTTCAGCCGGCCAGTATATGTTTCGGTATTGTCGAACATTTTTGAGAAGACACCCATTGCTTGTTCTTCGTGCAGCTCTTCGGCCATTTCTGCGGAGGGAATTGCGTTCATCTCAACGATGGCAATGCGGCGATTGTCCACGTCCTCGATATCTTTCAGTGTGTAGATTCTTTCGTACGATTTAGAGCCCATCATACCGAAATTAAAGGTTTTTACGTTGCTCCAGCTATCACCTGATTTTAACTGGTTTTTCCCGCTAATGGGCAGGGCAGGGATTGTGTGACGCAGCTTGATTGCTTCCGGCTTAAGCAGCGTTGAGGCGGCCTGGTTGGCTGAAGAGCCACCCTTAACGATGGCTTTTGCCTCACTCACATCGACAACCTTTGAAACTTGACCTGCAGGAGTGATTTCTATGGTGTAGCTCTGCCCGATTAGCTTAAATAAAGGACTATTTTGGTCTTTTTCTCTGGAGCTGTCGAAGTCCATCGTAACTTTGTCTTTGACTTCAGCTAAATACTTTAGCTTTTTGATTGTAATCTTTGCAACGGCATTACCTTTCTCGTTGACGCTTTGTATTT
The DNA here is from genome assembly GCA_964622085.1 of uncultured Pirellulales bacterium. Taxonomy (GTDB): domain Bacteria; phylum Planctomycetota; class Phycisphaerae; order Sedimentisphaerales; family Anaerobacaceae; genus CAZBWE01. The sequence goes on from CAZUPG010000029.1 coordinate 10,955, forward strand.
GCTGAGTGAACGTCATTTCGGCTCTATTGCCGGTGGCCCCCCCCTTGAATATGCTATCGTCTGACAATGCCCCTTCGCCCTTAATGTCCCTCCGGGCTTCTGTTATTACTTTGTAAGCTGTTGAGTCCTGCGGGGTGAATTTCAGCGTTAGTTTATTGCCACAGCCCGCTACGAGAAGAAGCGAAAAAAATACTATACTTGCTCCAAACCCGAGAAATTTGACTTGCCTACTTCGACTTTGCTCAGTACAGGTCATCATTTAGTCTCCTTAGATTATTGATTAGTGATAATTAAAAAAGGAATAATCATTTATCATTCATCATTTATCATTTATCATTCATCATTCATCATTTATCATTTATCATTTATCATTTATCATTTATCATTTATCATTTATCATT